>JAAYQU010000001.1 GCA_012519055.1 Bacteroidales bacterium
AAATGCAGAAATAACATTAGAAGCCAATCCCGATGATTTAAACACACGATATCTTAAAGAATTAGCGCGAACTTCTGTAAATAGATTAAGCATAGGTGTACAATCTCTTAATTCATACTATTTGAAGCTAATGCACAGAAGACACAACGAAGAGCAAGCCATTTCAAGTATTAACCATGCCAGAAGATTTGGGTTTGATAACATTAGCGTTGATATCATATATGGAATCCCCGGATTGACAATTAAGGAACTTAATTCTACTTTAGACAAGCTAAACAGGGCGAACATACAACACCTTTCTGCATACCACATTACATATGAAGAAAATACCGTATTCGATAATCTTAAAAACAAAGGTTTAATTATTCCAATATCCGATAACGAAAGTTATGAGCAATATATGGCAATAATTGAGTGGGCAAAGTCAAACGATTTTATTCATTATGAAATTTCAAACTTTGGCAAGAAAAGTTTTTTCTCTAAACACAACTCAAACTACTGGGATCAAGTGCCTTACTTAGGAGTTGGTGCCGCTGCCCACTCGTATAATGTTCACAGCCGCAGGTGGAATATTGATAATATACATGAATACGTGAGGTATGCCGAGAAAGGTGGACAGATATATAAAGAGGAGCAACTTTCAACAACTGACAGATATAATGAACTGTTATTAACATCATTACGTACAGCCCACGGAATAGACCTTGAAAAGGTAAAAAACGAATTTGGAGAAGATAAGGCTCAGCTTATTCTTTCATTTGCAGAACGTTATGAAAAATCGGGGTATATGGTTTTGGAAGAAAATTCGGCAATACTCACAGAAAGAGGTTTTTTTATTTCCGATAGAATTATTAGCGATATGTTTGTTGACAAATAAAGAATTGACTAAAACGTTATTCTAACAAAGTTCTAAAATTCAACTATTTCATAGAAATTAGCAAGCAGATTATGAAGCGTTATTTGTTAATTATTTTTACAACAGTTGCTCTTCTATTAGGATATACGAGTGATATATTTTCACAATCAAATCACACTGATTTACAGGATATTGACTTCTTTAATCTCTTGGTATCCACACCAAATTCAGTTATTTTGGATGTTCAGACTGCGAAAGAGTTTAAAAAATGTCATATCGCTAATGCTATTAGTGCCCCCCAAAAAAAAATATTGCTTAAAATTTGCGATACATTGAGCATAGAGAGTGATATTTTTATCTACTGTTTTCATGGGGAGAGAAGCCTGTTTTGTCAAACACTGCTCGATAGTTTGGGGTTTATAAATGTCCACAATCTCAAAAATGGCTTAGACCCTGCATTACAAAATCCAATCATGAACCAATACAAATCTTTAATCTATTTTAAGGAATAACCTCCTAAGTTCTCCAAACTATCTCAACAATTGAAATTACTCATATACAATAATATATAGGTTATATTTGTTTTATATTAGCGAATGTTTTATATTCGTTTGGTAAAACTGATAGCAAAAAGCAGATCTCACGATAAACGTAAAATGATATGAAACAAATACAAATTTCTCTGATTCTCGTACTTATTTCAACAATAAGTACATTTGGACAAAATTTTCAAACCATAAGTTCCGACCGGATAGCTTTTTTTGAGAATGAGTACAACAACGTCAAAGCTGTTCGGATTGACTCTGTAAAGTATCAAAACGATTCTCTGTTATACCCTTTTACTACCATACAACAATTGGATTATGATTGCTTCTCTCCACTTGAAGCTTCATGGATTGGGAAAAGCGTGATAATAAAAGATAATGGGCTAAATGGGTTCATTAATAAAATGGGAGATACTATATCTATAAAAACCGATGCTAATTTGGGAGATACATGGATTGCCTACGCACTACAAGATTCTCTTACAATCGAAGCATCTGTAGTAAGCTATGATACGTTGACATTCATAGGAATTACCGACTCCGTAAAAACAATTAATTTTCAGGTTTATGACAAAAATATGAACCTGTTGGATTGGGAACTAAACAATATGAACATACGGATAAGTAAGTATCACGGATTTGTTACAACATTTGATTTCTATCTGTTTCCAAATTTGCAATTTGATTATCCATACGAAACACTTGAAGAGTATAATTTAATTGGATTATCAAATCCCAAGGCTGGTATTAGTAACCTTACTTGGTTCGAAGTTAACGATTTTCAAGTAGGTGACGAATTGCATATTTTAGATGAATCGAGTTGTTGGAATTTCGATGGATACGGTTCAGCCACAACAAGTAAAGCAAATTATAAATACTTGGAACGCACAGATTATTCTGACTCAATTGTTTATCGATATTCACGAAAACAGAGTATTCATACGGTTTGGACCGATAGTTCTGATTTTAAATACTATAACGACACTTTAACAACGACAATAAAGCCCAATCCACTATTTGATAAACTTCCCGGAGAACCTATCATTTATGAAAACGAAACATATAATTATTATATGACAAACGGGTCTCACTTGTCTAAAACAGATGCAGGAGGAACTGAAAGATATTGGTTTGATGATAATTATTGTTGGAACGCGGCTCTTGTTGACGGATGCTTAAGAGATGACAAATATATTAAAGGACTTGATGGTCCGTATTATTCCTGCACACAATCGTTTTGTCTTGGTGGTGCAGAACGAAAATTAGCTTACTATAACAAAGGAGGGGTCACATGGGGCAATCCTCTTACAATAACAGGGATTTCAGATGCTTCAATATCAAGGGATATTACAATTTTCCCAAATCCAGCTAAAAATCAAATAACAGTCAATATTTCTGATGGCAATTATCAGGATTTGCAAATCTTTATTTATGATATTCAAGGGAAATTGCAGAAAATAGAGTGTTTAGAATCAAACAATTCAACTATTAATATTTCAAATTTAGATTTAGGGGTTTATATCTTAAAAATATCTGATAATGAAAGAGTTTTAAAAATAGATAGATTAATAGTTGAATAATATGGGGGCTTAACCAAATCCATTTAGCGACAATTCTGACAGCTAACTGCGTTGCCGATGAGAAAACTTGTTAAAATATTACCTATAGTTCTTTCCCTATTTACAACAAATTCATTCGGACAAACCGATAAGAATCTGATTTTCAATTTTCAAACAGATACATTAAAAGTTGAATCCAGTGATAAAGATGTCGCTGAACCAGAATTGTATTTCCCTATGGCAACACGGATTGACTCAAACAGGTGCATAGGACTAAGTTTATTCCGCAACAGGTGGTACTCAGAACACCTGCGAGCTATGAATGAACCAATATTGTATAATGGGGTGCAGCAAAAAAAGGTATTTCGTTTTACATGGCTAAGGACATTCCACAACCCAATCATCATCAGAATTGAGAATAAAAATGATTCTATCAGTTTATTTTATAAAATGACTAATGGAGATGGTGAATATGAACCAGGAAAAATAATAATTGACAAAAGAAAACAATTGACTATAAACGATTGGAACAAATTTATCCAGTTAGTAATCTTTTGCAATTTCTGGACAACAATGCCATGTGAAGAATTCTTAGTAGGATTAGATGGTTCTCGATGGATTTTAGAGGGAGCAACCGATAAATATTATCAGTTAATAGACGAATGGTCTCCAGATGAGGGGGCATACTATGATTGTTGCAATTTCCTTATTGAATTGACTGATTTAGAGTTTGAGGAGAACGAGAAATATTAATTAATTCGGCGCATAACTTATGAACAAAATACTTTTGTCAATACTTACAATCCTTCTGACTTTAACAGCCAAAAGCCAATCCATTGATTTGGAAACAGAAAGATTTAATGGTGTTAAAAGACTTGAAGTGAGGTCATTTAATGGTTGTGTTAAAAAGGGGTACCGCGCAGTATATATATTTAACAACAAAGGAGAAGCGATTGAATCATCAAATTTTTTCAGAAGAAAACTTTTATCAAAATATGAATACAAGTATAATGAAAAAGGTTTGCTAATCGAGAAAACTCAAGTATTCGATATAAATAATAGAAACAAAAATATAACAACTAAATTTATTTATGAATTTGATGAACAAGAAAGAATGATTTCTAAATCAAAGTATTTTGGACCATGGGTATCAGTGGAAAACTTTCAAACCTTTAATAACAAAGGGCTTCCAACCACAATTATTAGGACATTTAATAATGATACTACAACAATTCTAAAAGAGTATGATACATTTGGGAATGAATGCAAAATTCAAAAAGTTGAAAATGATTCTATAATAACTCTCGAAGAAAAAAGATATAATGCTAATGGGGATATATCTTACAGTATTATTCCAGACTTAGTTGGGAAAGATGAGGCAGGACTTGCCATATTTATCGGTGGAAACAGGTTTTCAGCAATAGAAGAGTACGAATATGTTTACGACAGCATGAATCTTTGGACTGAAAAATATGTTCTATTTGATAACCAAAAATTATTAATTGAAAAAAGAAAATACATATTATTCCCTAATCGCTAACATAATAGGGTAGAATACATTTACTACATAATCACAACATGAAAACAGTTCACTACTATTTCATACTGATTGCTCTTATAATCATATCTTCTTGTCAAGGCAATAAGCTAAAAGATAATGCAAACTCAACAGATACTGTTCAGTTAATTCCATTACCCAATAAAATTAAAGTTGGTCAAGATTCGCTCAATATAACATCTGGTTTGAAACTCAATTTTGCGGAACTTAATCCTGAAATAGAAAACAATCTGACAACTTACTTGAAATCCACTACGCTGAACATTTCAGAATCGGGAATAGACGTTAGGTTTTTATTAAACAATTCGCAAAACTCAACTACGCCGGACGAATCTTACAAATTGATTGTCAATAAAAAAGGAATTGAAATAAGTGCGGAAACTGAAGTAGGACTATTCTATGCCATTCAAACACTTATCCAACTAACCGAGCAAAATCCTGACAGATTGCCATTTATCGAGATAGAAGACAGCCCACGTTTTGCATATCGAGGTGCGCATATAGATGTTTCGCGACATTTCTTCTCACTCGATTTTCTAAAAAAGCAAATCGATATGATGGCACATTACAAGCTCAACTATTTTCATTGGCACCTAACTGACGGACCGGGTTGGCGAATAGAAATAAAACAGTATCCCGAATTGACAAATATCGCTGCATGGCGCACACATTCGCTTTGGAAAGAGTGGTGGGCTTCTGAAAGGAAATATGCAAATGAAAGTGCCCCAAATGCTTATGGTGGCTATTACACGCAAGAAGAGGCAAGAGAGCTGGTCGAATACGCCTCAAAAAGACATATCACAATTATACCCGAAATAGAGATGCCGGGACATTCGGAGGAGGTTCTTGCGGTATATCCACATCTATCATGCACAGAAAAACCATATACAAGCAGTGAGTATTGTATTGGCAATGAGGAGACTTTTGTTTTCTTAGAAAATGTTTTAAGTGAGATTATAGACGTTTTCCCGTCCGCTCATATTCATATTGGCGGAGATGAAGCAAGTAAAGAGCATTGGAAAAAGTGTCGCAAATGTCAGGAACGCATTAAGAATGAGGGTTTAAAAGATGAAGCCGAACTGCAAAGCTATCTAATCAGACGAATAGAAAAATATCTGCACTCTAAAGGTAGAAAGCTTATTGGTTGGGATGAAATCTTAGAGGGCGGATTAGAAAAAAGTGCGATAGTGATGAATTGGCGCAGTGAAAATATTGGAATTGAGGCTGCACAAGCAGGACACAAAGTTATTTTGACACCAGGTAAATATACCTATTTCAATGGCTATCAAGCCTCGCCCGATAAAGAGCCTGAAGCTATGGGTAGTTTCTTGCCATTGGAAAATGTTTACGCCTACAACCCTGTACTCGACAGCCTTTCAGCCGAATATATAGGTAATATATGGGGCGTTCAGTCGTGTCTGTGGGCAGAATATATTCCTACCGAAGATCTTGCGGAATATATGCTCTATCCACGCTTGTTGGCACTTGCCGAAGTAGCTTGGACAAACCCGCAAAACAAATCTTGGGAGTCGTTCAAACGGCGTGTTAATCTATCTATCCCGATATTGCAACAGAAAGGTTATAACACTTTTACCTTGAGCAAAGAGCCTAACGTTTTTATGGAAAACGATTCTGTCAATAAAGCGATATCCGTTACTTTAACATCTGAGATATATCCTGTAGAAATACGCTACACAACTGATGGTTCGGCTGTTACAAGCAAATCGTTGTTGTATGAAAATCCGATTTTGGTAAGAGATTCGACAAAACTAAAAACTCAACTCTTTAGAAACGGAAAACCTTTGGGCGAGGTTTTAGAGAAACGGGTTGATTATCACAAAGCTATCGGGAAACGGATTGAATATCTCAACCCATACAATAGGTACTACCCTGCAAGTGGAGAAAAGAGTTTGATTGATGGACTTTTCGGCGGAATCTCGTATGGTGATGGCTTTTGGCAAGGCTTTATAAAAACAGGTTTCGATGTGATTATCGATTTAGGTGAAACGGATTTGCTTCGTCATACACGTATCAATTTTTTACAAAATGGAAGTGTTGAAATTTGGCTACCAAAAGATATTACTATTTCACTCTCTAATGAAAGAGACGGAGATTTTGAAACAGTTGCCACATTCAGTAACAGCGTGATAGACAATAGACCTGGCACATTCGTCAAATCGTTTGAATGGAACGGCTCTCAACAGGCACGGTTCGTCCGTATTACTGCAACCATAAATCCCTTAGTTCGTGGATGGATTTTTGCTGATGAGATTGTTGTGTGGTAATGCTCGTATTCGTTTAATAAATATTTATTCACTTTTTATTCACTTGGTTCCCACCACTTTCAAATAACAAGCTAAATCAATAAATTCATCAACGACAACTGTTCTGGTCATTTGAATTGTTGATAAAACATCTTGATTATTTCAAGTGAATATTTACTGGAAACATTTTTAATGAAAGAAGTGAAATCTAATTCAGCTTTTTCGTCCGCAGTATCAGAAATTGCTCTTATTATCGTGAAAGGAATTTCATATTCATAACAAACTTGGGCTACTGCTGCCCCTTCCATTTCCACACACAAAACTGAAGGCAAAACATTTAGGAGAGCATGTTTGTCATTGCTATTTGAAAAAAATTTGTCTCCGCTTGCTATATCCCCAATAAATAGTTTAGGCTCCCGAATTCCAAAGTGGTTTAACTCTTCTCTGCTAATTACTTTTTCTAAATGTTTTTTATCAAAAAGTTCATTAATTATTTTTTCAGCAATACTTAAATTTTCTTTACGACACTCAAAGAAGGAAACACCAAGCAATGGAATTTCAAATTGTTCTATTAATGGTCTGCCATCCATATCGTGCTGAAACAACTTCTTACCAATCACAATATCTCCAATGCGCAATTCTGAATTAATTGCTCCGGCAACTCCAGTAAAAATAAGTTCCGTAATTTCGAACTTTAGTATGAGAGTTGTCACGGTAGTTGCAGCAGCAACCTTTCCCCAGCGTGAAAATACAACTATAGTTTTGATATTGTTCAATAATCCAACATAGTATTTTCTGCCACCAAGTTCTACTTCTTGCTTTTCTGATAGCAATTCCGTGATACTATTGATTTCCTCGGGCATTGCTCCCATAATTCCAATTGTTTTCTTACTCATTTTTTTAGCAGTCTATTTGATTTGATGCGTATTAGTTTGAAGTTAGCACTGTCATATAAGGTTTGCCGATTGCGTACAAGTATATGCAAATGTGGGCGATTGCGGACTGCGTTCTTGTCCACCGTTGTTGAAGTTGAAGCGGGAGAAAATGCCCAAAAAACCACAGAAACCCTTATTTGCTATACCGTGTGTTAGCGTGCGTAATTCATTTATAATCTATATTTTAAATTCATTATTAACATTGGGAACCATTTACTTTTTATGTCTTTAAATCCCATGCCTGGAATAAAATTACCATAACTATACAAATCTAAATACTTATCAGTCGGGAATGAAAGTTGAAAGTCAATATTTGTTTTTAATCGACTCGTTATCTTAAATTCGTATCCAAGTGACGAACTAAATCCAAATAAATAAACTGTATGTTCGATCTCGTCCGCATAGGAATATGGTCTTGGATCAATCGGTGATAAATAAAATCCTTTCTCATGGACAATTGAATTTGTCATAAATAATCCAAAATGAAAGAAATTTTGTTTTTCAAAGTCCTTTCTGAAATTTAAATATCCTCCAAGTTTTAAATATCCACCTGACTGTTTGTCAATCTCATACCCATCATACAGTTTAATGTGTGGTGTTAAAAACATTCCAATCAAGTCGTAGTTTTCATTATATCCAAATGCGTATCCAATATCCACAATCGGAGTCAATAATGGTTTATAATCAATCGAATAATTTAAGTTAATCGTTGAAGTTGGTAATTGTAAAATATTCAATCCTATAAATTGGTTTTTATCAATTTGTCCATATAATTTTAGTCCAATTAAGATTATCAATATTGTTAAAATCCTTTTTGTCATGTTTCAGGGTTTTTATTTTATGCACGCTAACGTATAATTTACTAAACAAAGTTAAACATTCGTATATTGTTTTTTATTTCATTAATACAATCGGTCAAATGTAATAAATAATACCTATTGGACAGCTAATATAGTCAAATCTGCGCTTTCGCTATTTTGGGCTATGTGTCTATTAAATCAATATTTATCACTTAACCCAGCTCTGTACCTCTCTCAAATAACAAGCTAAATCAATAAATTCATCAACCGATAGCTGTTCGGGTCTTTTGTCAAACACAGTGTCAGTTAGTGACTGTTTTTCAAATAGTTGGCTAAGGCTGTTGCGTAGTGTTTTTCGCCTTTGGTTAAATGCTGTTTTAATAACGGATAGTAAAAACTTTGGGTCAACTCCTTTTAGATCTCTGACGTTTCGCTCTAAAAGAATAACTCCCGATTTAACTTTGGGAGGCGGAATAAAAACATGCTCAGGTACTGTAAAACAGTACTTTACTGTGTAAAACATTTGTGTCCATACGCTCAATATCCCGTACTGCTTGGAGTTGTGGTTTGTTGCTACTCTTTCGGCAACCTCTTTTTGAAACATTCCTACAACCACAGGTATTTGCTGGTAATGCTCAATTATTTTAAAAAGTATAGGCGATGAAATATTATACGGGAAATTACCGATAACCATAAACTCGTCATCAAAAAGCTCATTGAGAGGAAGTTTTAAAAAGTCCCCAAAATGAATTCTATCCTTTAGTTCAGGTATATCACTCTCCAAAACTTCAACACTTTCGCTGTCTAATTCAACTACATGTAGTTTTTCTTTATGTAAATCAATTAAGAACTTAGTTAAAACACCTGTACCTGGTCCTATTTCTAAAACAGGCATGCTGTTTTGAGGAAGTAGTTCTGCTATCTTTCTCGCTATATTTTTGTCTGCAAGAAAATGCTGTCCCAGATGTTTTTTTGCTCTTATCATTCTAGGAAGTTAAAATATAGAGTTGTGCTTAAGCAACACAACTCTACATAAAAAATTTATTTATTGATTACAAGTTCTTCGAGAATATTTTGCGCCTCACCATATCTCTCGATAATAAAGAGCGCAAAGCGAATATCTATGCTAATATTTCTGCAAATCTCAGGGTTATAATACATATCGCTCATTACACCTTCCCAGGCTCTATCGAAATTAATTCCTACCAATCTTCCATAGGCATCGACAACGGGGCTTCCACTGTTGCCGCCTGTGGTGTGGTTGGTAGCTGCAAAACAGACTGATACTTTGCCATCTTCGCCAGTATAGGTTCCAAAATCGTTTGATTTATACAAATCCTTTAGTTTATCGGGTACAACATAATCGTACACTCCAAGATTACCTTTTTCGATTACTCCGTCTAACGTTGTATGCCATTCGTAATAAACTGCATCAACAGGTTTAAATCCCATTGTCTTACCATAAGCTATTCTGAATGAGCTGTTTGCGTCCGGATAAAATTGCCTGTCTGTTTGCATTTTTCTTAAACCTTCGACATATCTTTTTTCCAAATCAGGTAACTCTCTCTCTAATTGTCTAAGCTGAGGACCAATAAGCGCTGAATATGTATCTTGCAGAGCTGTAAACAGTTGATAAAACGGGTCGTTTGAAGCTACTTTGCTTTTGCTTGGTTTGTAGTTGTTAATCAACTCGATAAGTTTAGTGCTATCTGCAAAAATAGATTTTGTGTAAAACCATTGGGCAATTTTATCAAAATCGCCTTTGTGCTTTTTCTTTATGCTTTTAAAATAGTCGGGTTGATACTCAAGAGGAACATTTGAATCAAATTTGTCCAAAATCCTCGCGCAAATTTCCTGGTCGATTGGCTGATGGTAGTCTTTATAAAATCCACGTGTTATACTTATAAGCTTCTCTTTATCAATCGAATCGGAATTTGAGCCTAAACTTCTAAGTCGATATGCAAATGTTAGAAGCTCTATTTGAAATGGTCCCTCGTTGTAGTAAACTCTTAATGGAGCTATTTTATAAAGTTCTGAATATATAAAGTCGAACCTCTCTAATATGTTTTGATATTCAGAATTAGACTTAGCAAAGTTAGAAAATTGATTTTCAAGCTTTTTTTTCTGTCCAACAACATCAAATCTATCGAGACCCTGAATCTCTCCAATCCATTTTTTCCATCCATTAGCAACACCTGCAAGCTTGCTGCTGTATTTTATTCCAACTTCTCTATCCTTTGCCATAAATTGTTTCATAATTGATATCCTAACATCTCGCAACTCAATCCTAATCGGGTTTTCGTAATCCTTAAACAGAGTAATAGCCTGTGATGGCAGATATTGCTGTGTTGTACCGGGATATCCCATTACGAAAGTAAAATCATTTTCTGACAGTCCTTTGCCATTGATTTCAAAATATTTATCGGGCACATAGGGCTTATTATCAGGCGAATATGGGGCAGGTTTATTGTCTACTCCTGCATAAATTCTAAATAGCGCAAAATCACCAGTATGGCGGGGCCAAACCCAATTGTCGGTATCTCCGCCAAAATTTCCAATTGCCGATGGTGGTGCTCCAACTAAACGTACATCATTAAATATTTCGTAAACCGATAGGTAATACTCATTACCGTTGTAATAGGAATAAACTTTTGCGTGATAATGATTTCCTTCAACAGCCTCTTTTTCAATGACTTTTATATTCTCTTTTACTATAGAGTCTCTTTCTGTTACGCTCATTTTGTCATCAACACCTTTAAAAACAGATTGTGTTACATCTTCCATTTTTCGTAATATACTGACTGTCAACCCCGTATTGGTTAGTTCTTCCGTCATGGAGTATGCCCAAAAACCATCTTTTAGATAGTCGTTTTGCAGTGTGCTATGTTTTTGGATAAAACTGTATCCGCAATGGTGGTTCGTTATGAACAAACCTTGATTGGATATTATTCCCCCTGTACAAAAGTGCCTAAAGGGTCTCCCCTCCGTCCCTAACCCAACTACGGCTTCACTTAATCCATGTTTTTCTAAGGAATAAATATCATCTGCCTCCAAAGTCAAACCCTTCTCTTTCATTTGGTTAATTATACCGTCCTTTAATTTAAACGGCAACCACATTCCTTCATCTGCTCTAACCTGAATAGCGGTTAGTAAAAAAACTAAGGATAGATAAAATACTGATTCTCTCATGATTATATGTTTTTGTTTAATATTTTAGTTTTGTTTATAAAAATTCTGCCAACTCCTTATAAATCTTTTGGGTAGGCAATCCCATAACATTAAAATATGAACCTTCGATCTTCAAAATTCCCACCATTCCAACCCACTCCTGTATGCCGTAAGCACCTGCTTTATCGTAAGGTTTATATTTGTCAACATAATAGTTAATATCACTATCTGTCAATTTATCGAACCATACGGTTGTAATATCGTGAAACAGTTTATATTTATCATATCCTAAAATACAGACCCCGCTAACAACCTCGTGCTTGCTATCTGATAGAGTCTTTAGAAACATCACCGCCTCGTCTCTATTTTTGGGTTTGCCTATTATTTTGTTATTGTGTACAACAATTGTATCACAGGTAATTACAAGTTGATTTTTACTTATTTTATCTTTTATTGTGCTTGCTTTTTTATGTGCGATATATTCGGCTGTCTCAATATAGTTCAGGTTATTTGGTGCCGACTCATCAATATCAAGCGTATCAACAATTGTAAAGCTAAATCCTAAATCGCTTAGTAACTGTTGGCGACGTTTTGATTGCGAAGCAAGAACTATTTGATACTTTTTTTCTATTTTTTCGATAAGTCCGGTATGTTTGACCATAATAGTATTTTTATTGCAATAAGCCAAACATAAAGGGGAACAGTATCCCGGTTAGCATTACAAATTTAATTATTTTCCCTGACAAGGAGTATTGTTTAGCCTCTCGTGCTTTGTGGGTTCTGTAAATAACAAAAAACAAAGGTATAATGATAAATAGTGTCAAATATATTGCATAGACTATAAAATAAGGATCTTTAGACAAGTACAACACACATAAGACACTAACTAACAATATTATAACAAGGGTCACTATCTGAACTATCCATTTAGCTTTGTTTGGACCAAGCACTATAGGAAGAGAACGCCGCAAATATCGGGCATCACCTTTAATATCTTCGAAATCCTTGGTTACTTCACGAATAAAATTGGTTAGAAATGCAAATACAGAAAAAACCAAAACAGTGTAAAATGCAAATTTCATCGTATTTAGAGTTCCAATATCATCGGGGAAATTACCGTTAAGTTTTAGATACCAAGCAAATTCGTACAACGCAACCTGAAACGGAACTAAAAATGCCATTGACGAAACTGCGATATTGCCAAGTAATCCCGATTTTTTCAACGAGAGACTGTAAAACCAAAATATAGCTGTTACAGCAAAATAGACAACTGCAACCCACCATATCCCTACTCTGTACGCAAGGAATAAGCCAATTAACAGTCCAACAATATTTAGGACACTATGCGAAAGTATTGCAAACCGCCTGCTTACCCCCTTGCCTACCACAACTCTTGAGGGGCGGTTAATTGCATCTATTTTTTGATCAAAATAGTCATTTATTGCGTATCCAGCTGCACCAATGGCAAGCGTTGCCAATATCATTAAACAAAAATCGCAAATAGGCATTTGAACAGATAATCCGACTTTTGAAAATAGCGGCATAATAATTCCATATCGCATGGAAATTATCGTAAGGGCTATTATTAGCAGGTTTACCGCTCTAAAAAGTCGAACATACTTCATGACCTATGAGTTAAAAGTTTATAAAGCTTCTTTCTCCTTGTACCTTGCACCTTGTTACTTAATAGGCCACTTTCCTTGAGCTCTAAGTGTTTGCTCAATTACATCACGCACACATCCACGACCTCCTGCAAATGCTGAAACGTAGTGCGAGAGATTTTTTATCTCAGAGTCAGCATCTGCCGGACAAGTTCTTATCCCTGCAAGTTGGATAACTGAATAGTCGGGCATATCATCTCCCATAAACAGTACTGTATCGGGATTCAAATTGTGTTTTGATGTAAAATCAATAAACTCCTTACATTTATCGCCCGCTCCCATGTAAATATCTTTCACTCCAAGTCGCTCCATGCGAACTTTCACAGATTTTTCATCGGCTCCGGTAATAATTGCAATGGGATATCCTAATTTGCAGGCTAACTGAACTGCATATCCATCACGGATATTCATGGTGCGAAGTTGTTCGCCACCTGGCATAAGCAACAGACTTCCATCGGTAAAGACACCGTCAACGTCAAATGCAAATGCCTTAATAAAGCTTAGTCGTTCTTTAAAGTTTAGCATAATAATGGGCTTTTTGCAAATATAAGTATTTGTTAATTATTTTTTACCGTATTTATCTCTTATTATTTCTGTCAATATTTCGTATATATGTTTTTCACTATCAGCCAGTAGCGATAAATGTTTGTTTATTGTATTCAAATCGTTTCTGACTGCCGGTCCTGTTTGTGATAAGGAGGGGCTTGTGTGCAGAGCTTTTTCGGTTGTCTCTTTAATCAAACTGTGTAGCAATGAAAAATCGAGATTACTGTCTCTCAATATATTCTCTGATATTGAGTACATAAAGTTGGTAAAATTACAAGCAAATACAGCAGCCAAATGAATCATAAGTCTTTGGCTACTACTAATTTCTACGACATTATCACTTAAAGTATTTGCCAATTCTGTTAATACACTCTTAGTGAATGAATTGTTTGATTCAATACAAACAGTGATATCTTTAAAACTAACTTGTTTTAGTTTATGCAGGGTTTGCAAAGGATATAGAACTCCGTAATTGATACTGCTACATTTAAGTTCTGACATATCGATACTTCCTGCAGTATGCAACATTACAGAACCTTCGGGCAATGCGATTTTTTGCGCTGTTTCAGCAACTAAACGGTCAGGAACTGATAAGACACAGACACATGGATCGGTTATCTTAGCTCCATAACTAATTGCTGCTAACCCTTGTTCGGATATATACTCTTCAGCTTCTCTCCCTCCGCGAGTTATAACTCCGATTATTCTAATATTATTCAATTTTAACGAGTGCACTAATGAACGAGCAACTCCACCTGTGCCAACAACAATTACAGGTAAGGAACTACATTGTTTCATAAATTACAGATATTATACCACTTTTAGATTTTTTAATACCCGATGAATCGGTTCCACCATATACTTTAAGTTCGCCTTTACTCCTTACTTTGCCAGTTATTTTTGTTGTTTTGTTGAATGCTGCAAACCCCCATGTATTTATGTTTACCAAAGCATTTTCAATATTTGCATCGTTAGCGCGGAGATTCCCTTTTAGTGAAGATTTTACATCAAGAGAGTTTATATTTCCTGTTAAATATCCAAAACCGTCTGTTCTCACTTTCATTGCCACAAAATTTGTCTTCAAGTTTGCTCGGAGTTCTCCGCCCGTTACTATTTTTACTTCGACTGTGTCTGAGGGCATTTCATCTTCTATTATCAAATTTGCAGAGTGTTTTACTGTAATCTCTTTAAGTGGTTTTCCGTGAATTTCAACAGTTGCTTTATGCTCTTTCTTGGCTCCCAACTTTTTGTGTTTTACTATTATCGTGTTGTTTTTTAGTTTATAACGAACTAAATCCGCATTTTCTTTGATATCTACCTTATTCTCTCCATCCGGAGCAATATGGTAGCTTACCGATAAATTACCTTTAACTTTAATATTTACATAAGGCTCAACAGATTGAGTATAACTGTAATTAAACAGAGAAAAAAGCAAAATAAAAGCTGTAATTAAAGATATTTTTCCGTGCATTTTAAGTGAATTTAAGCGTTTTTTAATGATATAATTGCCTCCTCGGGATTAGGAGATTTAAAAACATAACTTCCTGCTACTAAAACATTTGCACCGCATTGTACTAATTTAGCAGCGTTAGTATTATCAACACCACCATCTACCTGTATCTTAACATTCAATGATCTTCTCTTTATCTCACTGCTAAGCTTTTTGATTTTATCGTAGCTGCGTTCAATAAATTTTTGTCCTCCAAAACCGGGATTAACCGACATAATCAAAACCATATCAAGGTCCTCCAAAACATCAAACAGCAATTCAACCGATGTGTGTGGATTTATTGCCACGGCAGCCATTGCTCCCGTATCTTTAATTTGCCGAACTGTTCTGTGCAAATGTATAGCCCCCTCGAGATGAACGGTCAGAATATCTGCACCTGCATCACGAAACGCAGTTATATATCGTTCGGGCTTATCTATCATCAAATGGACATCTAGAGGTTTTGATGTTGTGGTTTTAATTTGACTTATTACAGGCATTCCGAAAGTGATATTGGGAACAAAAATTCCGTCCATAATATCTAAGTGTAGCCAGTCGGCTTGGCTTCTGTTTAACATTTCAATGTCAGCCTTTAGATTTAAAAAGTTGGCTGATAAGAGCGATGGAGAAACAAGTATTGACATAAGGTTTTTTTTCAAAAGTACGAAAAATCGGGGCAATAAAGGCAAATTCTCAATAATTATTTCTTTTTTCAGAATGGTATAAATATTCTGAACTTTTATTGTTTATAAGTGTTGTATATGCTAATGTTATATGTTTACTCAACAAATAATAAATATACGATTATGGAAAAAGATGTAACAATATGCTATTGCAACAATGTTAACAAAAGTGAAATTGTTAAAGCTATTAAGGAAAAAGGGTTAAAAACCGTTGACGAAGTTGGCGAAGAAACAATGGCAGGAACCGGCTGTGGACAGTGCCAAGATGATATTCAAGAAATCCTTGACGAAATAAACGGCAAATAACCACTGAAGCTAACAGATTGTCACAAAACACTATGGAGAGAGTGATGCAGTTAACGTACCTATATCACTTTTTACTTGCTTTCTATTGACAAATTGTGGCTTAAAATTTTCAAAAGTTTTATTGCCCAAGATAAGTTTTCAAATTTTGGCAACGAGTTGTGTGCTTTAAACGTTTAATAGATTTTTCTTTAATTTGCCGCACACGTTCGCGGGTAAGTCCAAATTTATCTCCAATTTCTTCAAGAGTAATAGCTTGAGTATTAATCCCATAGTAGTGTCTAATGATGTCTGCTTCCCTTGTGGACAATGTTGAAAGCACTCGCTCTATCTCTTTGATCAACGAATCATTTAATAAATTTCTATCTGGTCCGTTGTTATCTGTAGATTCTAGAATGTCGGACATTGACAAGTCTTCATCTTCATTTAATGGTGCATCAATTGAGACATGTTTCCCTATGGTTTCCAAAGAACGCTTGACTTCACTTGGCGAGAGATCAAGAGCATTAGCTATTTCTTCGGCTGTTGGCTCACGTTCAAATTCTTGTTCTAAACTCGCAAACGTTTTTAAAATTCTATTTGCAGAGCCTATTTTATTTAACGGCAGCCTTACTATCCTTGCCTGCTCTGCTAATGCTTGCAAAATTGATTGACGAATCCACCAAACTGCATAAGAGATAAATTTAAAACCTCTGGTTTCATCAAATCGTTGAGCGGCTTTAATTAAACCTAAATTTCCTTCATTTATTAAATCGGGCAAGCTTAGTCCCTGGTTTTGATATTGCTTTGCAACAGATACAACAAACCTGAGATTGGATTTTACAAGTTGATCGAATGCAGCTTGATCGCCATTTTTTATCCTGCGTGCAAGCTCTATCTCCTCTTCAACCGTTAGCAACTCTACTTGTCCTATTTCGCGCAAATAGCGATCTAATGAGACGGTATCGCGGTTTGTAACTTGCTTTGATATTGTAAGTTTTCTCATTTATGTGCAATTTGTGGTTTGGTTTTAAAAACATCTCAAATATAGTATATATTTTAACATATATGTTCTGAACCAAATTTAGTGAGCGCAATTTTTGTGGGAGTGCTATTTAATTATGGTTTAATTGTACTTCTAAAACAGTATACCTATTAATTAAAACACTTTTATTGTTAAAGTTGTTCACAGATTTTTAAAATATCTTCAGTTTTTCTTTCTGCGTTTGAAAAAGAGATGATAGGGGTTGTTTAAACACTTATCCAACTGCAGTTAAATTAGTGGAGCCGGCGGGAGTCGAACCCGCGTCCAGACAAGCGGCCAGATTGCTTTCTACATGCTTAGCCATTCGTTGATTGTAGGGCAGCTACCGGAGAGTGGCATCCAATATCAGCCTTAGCTCCTAAATTTTCGCATAACATTCGGAGCAAACGCTATACTATCCTCAACTTCCTGCACCCCATGCTCGGACGGCAAGAGGAAAAACCTCCGTGAGATGTCTCGTCGCAGCTCCTTGAGCCAGCGATTAAGCTAATCGACTAAATCGTATTAGGCAGCGAGAGCAAAATTATTTTCGCCATTTAATTGTTGTTGACCCTTTTTTGCAGGAGTAGTCAATCCCCGCATGCTTACAACCCCACACATCATGCTGTCAAAACCAAGTCGGCCCCATAATTTTATGGTGGAGCTTTAAAACAAATAGCTTGCAAAGTTAAGCCTTTTTATCGAAAATTACAATGTATATTTGCATTAAGAAACAAAGACTACTGTTATGTATAAATTTCCACTTCTAGTAGCAATACTAAGCATATTAACATTTGGTACTGTTCTTAGTCAAAAGAATGACCCTTACGAACTTATACATAATCTGACCGAAATGGTAAATCCTGATAGTTTGGCAAGAACCATTCAGGACTTGGAGGCATTTGTAAGCAGATATTCTACAAAACCCAACCGAATCCATATTGTATCGTATTTGAGGAACAGACTTGAATCATACGGCTGCGATATCGAAATTGATACATTCCCGTACATAAACAACGGTTTCAATTTTGAACAGTACAATGTTATTGGGAAAATATATGGCACAAACAATTCAGCACCGTTATTGATAGGAGCACACTATGACAGTTGTTGCAGGACAGATTCATCGCCAGGAGCAGACGACAACGCTTCAGGGATTGCAACTGTTATTGAGGCTGCCAGAATAATTTCACAGTCGGGATTTACGCCTCGTCGAACAATTTATTTTGGAGCTTGGGCGGCAGAAGAACAAGGACTGTTGGGCAGCAGAAATTATGCACGCAAACTCAGTCTATTAGGGGTTGAACTTGACTTGGCAATAAACTTAGATATGATTGCTACTAACAGATCAGAAAATTATAGGGCTTATGTTAAAACTTCTTCATCTGTCACTGAACATGCACTGTTTTTTGGTAATTTGAATGGGGGATTATCCTTAATACAAGACGCTCCAACAAGCAATTCTGACCATGCATCATTTCGACAATACGGATATCCTATTCTATATTTTCATGAATACGATTTTAGTTCCTACTATCATACTTCCCGCGATTTGTTTATTCATTTGGATATGAACTATTGCGCAAGAGTAACACAGGCAGCATTGGCAAACCTATATGCTTTCTCACAAATGATTGACAAGCCTGAATTAGTTTGCGTCGGCAATAATGGAACAGGCACGGGAATATACGCTCAATGGTTGCCGGTAAAAGATGCTGTTTCGTACAGAATTAAACTACAAAGCAGCGGAGATATTTTACTCGACACATTAATAACAAGCTCTTTATCATTGAGTTACGAAGATTCCTCTTTTTCATCTCTTTCACTAGTTAATTTTTATATCTCAGCTGTTGACAGTTTGATGTTTGAAGGAGTGGCTGTAACTGAAAACATTAAACTGAGCGATAAACCATTAGCATTAAACGAAGTAAAAGCTTTTTCAGACCCTGATAAAATTACAATATCATGGAAAGCACCGAGTGAGCGCGACTTAAAAGAGGTAATTGTTTGGGTCCGTGAAGAAAATCAAGATGTTTTTGTTGATTTTGGCCGCACAGATCCCTACTCAACAGAATACGACATTATTCCTGAAGATAGCCGTCATTTATATATAAAACTTCAATGTGTTGATAGTGCGGGGAACAATGGTGCGGAATCTGCAATAACATCAGGAGCTTTAGCTAAGTTTGACAGAGGGTTACTTGTCATTAGTGATGTTAGTACGGCAAGTGGATTTTCTAACGACTCTGTAAGAGGTTATTTTAGAGCTCTTAACAAGGTAGTACCAACAACAGTCATAAGGTCGTCAGCAAAAATACCAAACATATACAAAGCCTACGAAATGGTGTTGTGGCACAGTACAAAAGCTATTTTATCGCAAAGAATAGTTACAAATCTCGACAATTTAATAGATTACGTAAACTCAGGAGGAGGGCTTATTGTTAGCACTGATTATCCACAAAAGATGTTCGTTATTAATGAACAATACTCACTTTCTGTACCAAATGAAAGTCCTGTTAATTCGTTCCTACATATATCAAAAATTGAATTTGTCAACGGCAGTCGATTAGAGCAAGCCCGAAGCAACCTCGCACCAACTCTTAACGTTGATCCAGAACGAGTCCCAAGTCAATTTGATGGTAATCTTAAGGAGTTTTGTGCAATAACCCCTATTGCTCCGTTGGCGCCTATTTACACTGGATATACATCACTATCTGGTAATTTAATGAATAACAAAACTATTGGTATTATATCTAATGAGAATCCAAAATTGTGTGTTTTAAGTTTCCCTATGTTTTATTTTAAACACAACGAAATCTGCGATTTTATTTCATTTCTGAGAAACGAATGGGGATATACATCAATACCTATTGTCAGTTCAAATAAGGGGACTTTTAATTTTTATCCTAATCCCGCTGGCAATGTAGTTACTGTTACAGTTGAAGAGACAGGAAATGATATTAATATAGAAGTATTTGATTTACAAGGAACAAGAGTCCTTCAATTAAGTAAAAAATGGTATGAAATGTTGACAACTAAAGATATAATTGTCAATATTTCAAAACTCCAGCATAATGTTTATTTCATTAAAGTTAACAATGAAACTAAATTATTGCTAAAACGTTGAGTTATATGCATTAACGACACAGTATATAAAATCTTTGACCCAAAAATTATTCTTCTGCACGGAGTTAATTATTTCAAGTAAGTCGGCTGGTTTCAGTTTCATTTGTTCATTCAACAGATACCTTATTTTGGTTTTTCTTGCATTTTTTACGTTTTATTTTGGTTTTTAATAAAAATGTACTATCTTTGCTTTGATGACCATTCTCTTGTAACCGCGGTTTAACCAGTTGCCTGAGTTTGGTCATCTTTAGTATAGCATTGCTGTTTTTCTCAAGTTTTGAGAAAAACAAAAGCTATGATGTACGGTTTTAGTGTTTGTGATTTATAACAAACTGAGCCATTTGGTTTAATGGTAGTACGTGTTGGGCGGCTCCTAGTTTAATAGCCTCCTTAGGCATTCCAAATATTACGCTCGATTTTTCATCTTGGGCAATGGTTACAGCACCTCTTTCTTTTAGTTCCAATAGTCCCCTGGCACCATCGTCTCCCATTCCTGTCATAAGTATTCCCAATGCGTTAGGACCTGCATATATTGCTGCACTTCTGAAAAGTATATCAACCGAAGGTCTGTGTCTGTTTACTAATGGACCATCGTTGATTTCAACGTAATAACGCGCACCACTGCGTTTTAACAACGTATGGCGATTTCCTGGAGCAATCAAAGCCCTTCCTCTGATTATTGTGTCGTTATCTTCTGCCTCCTTTACTGAAATTTGGCATAACTCATTAAGCCTATCTGCAAACGAGCGGGTAAAGACCTCTGGCATATGTTGCACAATTACGATTCCTGGCGAGTCGGGAGGCAAAGCCGTAAGAAACTCACGCAAAGCTTCTGTTCCACCGGTAGATGCACCTACTACAACGACCATTTCAGTTGTTTTTATCATCGATTGCCCTTTTGTGAATGGGAGTATTACGTCGGCGCTTAGCTTTGGCTGTACCTGTATTGGTTCGCTTATACGTGGTCTTTCTTTTTTCGGCAGTGTAGTTGTGGTTTGTTGCGATGTTATTATCGGTGATTCCGTTTGTGGTACAGATGTTGGGGTTTTTGTCACAGGTTTAGTAGTAGCACTAGCATAACCACGACGTTTTGGTTTAACCTTAGACGCAGTTTTAACCGAATCTGTGATTCTAATGCGCGACTCTTCTATAAATTCTCTGGTACTCATGTTAGGCTTTGCAATGATGTCTACTGCACCAAGCTCAAGCGCGCGCACTGCAGTATCTGCTCCTTTTGTTGTAAGTGATGATATTATTACTACTGGAATAGGATGTTGGCTCATTATTTTTCTCAAAAAGGTGAGTCCATCCATTCTTGGCATTTCAATATCGAGAGTTATTACATCGGGAACCTCTTTACGAATCTTCTTTGCTGCAAAATAGGGATCTGCTGCGACGCCAATAACCTCTAACTCGGGATCCATATTAAAGATAGCAGAAAGAGTTTGTCTCACAACTGCGGAGTCATCAACAATCAATACCTTAATCTTTTTCATATTTCTATAGTTTTCAGTCTAAGGTCGTATGGATCTCATATGCTTTACAGTCATACTTTTGAGTATCTAGTCCAAGGTTAGTGCGTTATATGGCCACAACTACAAATGGTATAACAAGGTATTCGATTTGCTGTTACGATCTTACATTATGGTTGAGCAACTGTACGTTGAATGGTTTTCATAAGGACAACACCTGTTTGTGTGTTAAATTGCAACTTACGTCCAAACTTTCCCCCTGTATCTGCTGCAACTATTTTTATGCCAAGATCTTGTAACATTGATTCTGCAACTTCTATATTTCTTTTACCTATGTTAAACAAATTAGTGGTAGTATCAATAACCTCACCACCTCCAAAAACTTTAGCTACAATATTATGTTTTCGGCTACCCATTTTCAGCATCTGTTCATATAATTTTTCAATGGCTATATTGCCATATTTAGGTGATGCTAATCCCTCGCCATTCCAAAAAGGGAGCATATAATGATTTATTCCACCTATCTTAAGTGTGTTATCGTGAAAACACACCGCTATACAAGAGCCAAGTATAGTATTAACCAAATATGGTTCAACCGAATAAAACATGGCCGCTGGATAAAGATAATGTGAAGGCAATGTATTCGTCATAATTTAAAACACCACGTTATCTAAGTCATCAAACAAAAATTCATTTCCATCAAAAGCCATTCCTTCCACTACCGTACAAGCCAACCTAGGGATACTTATAATTATAAGAGTGCCCATGCCCTCTTCACTACTCAAGTCAATTCTTCCTCCAAGAATATCAAGATACGATTTGGTTATTGATAGCCCTAATCCGTATCCTTCGTTAACCGAATTTATCTCATCATTTCCCTTCTCAAAGCGATCGAATATTCTTTCTAAATTTTCATGAGAAATTCCTTCTCCATAGTCTCTGATTGAAACAAAAAGCTCTTCGTCAACAACAGCAGTCTTTATTTCTATGTTGCTTAAATTGTTGCTGAATTTAATACCATTACTCAAAATGTTTGATATAATGAGTTTAAACATTTCGGCGTCAGTAGGAAAAACAAAATTATCGCCTACCTCTTCGGATACATGGTATTCAAAATTAACAGTCAGGTTTTTTTGTTCTGTTTTATGTTTGTATGTGTCTATAACGCTATTAATTACACCATTAATATCAACATTGTTTATTTCAACATTTGTTTGTCCAGCTTCAACTTTGGCAGCAGCAAAAATATTTTTAAGTTGGAAATCTAAATTAAAAGCCTCATTATATATAAGCTGAGCCATTGATTTTGCTCTATCTGTGTCTTTTATTTCCATAATAGATTTACTCAAGCCTAAAATAGAAGCAAAAGGATTGACCATTTCATTTGTGACGTTTGAAAGAAAATGGCTTTTAAGAGCCTCGCTCTCGTTAAGTTTTACATTAGCAACTTTAAGTTCTTCGTTAATCTCTTGCAATTGTTTTAAGTTTCTTCTACATTGCAACATTCTATTTTTTAACTCCTCAAGTAGCTCTTCTTCTGTAAGTTGATATTTATTCATTTTTCCCTGTAAGATCATTAATTATTTCGACAAGTTTTATTTCAGAAAATGGTTTTGCTATCACTGCATCTGCTCCCAACTCTTTTGCCTTTTCCAGATACTCATCAACAGTATAAGCGCCACCACCTGTTGTGGCAATTATTTTTAAGTTTTGTTGTTCTGCCTTAATTTCCACAATTAACTCAAGTCCTCCTTTCTCGGGCATAATTATGTCAACCAAGACAACATCATAGTCATTTTCTCTTATTTTCTTAATACCCTCAACTCCGTTAGGAGCATCATCAACATATATAGGATAATCAACGAGTAAATCTTTAATGATTTCACGCATTATTACATCATCATCAATTATCAGTAGTCTCATCGATGGTCGTCTTTTTGAAAAATTGTTGGTTTTATATGCTTTAATGGTACATTCATGTTTGTTATAGATTCAGAATGACCAAGAAAGAAATATCCTTTCGGTCGTAAGTGCCGGCACAGCTTATTTATCACGTTTTCTTGCGTTTCTCTATCAAAGTATATCAAAGTGTTTCTACAAAATATGATATCAAAGGTTTCATTTATCGAATAAGATGAATCCATAAGATTCATTCTGCCAAATTTAACTTTTGATCTTACTTGTGGAATAACTCTGTATAAATTTTTCCTGGGATCTTTCGATTTTAAAAAATACTTTCTCCTCAATGACATGGGAATTGGCTCTACTTTATCCTCTTTATAAACCGCATCGATTGCTGCTTTTAAAACAATCGTAGAGATATCCGTTCCAATAATTTGATAATCTATTCCACTATTATTTTTAATATTTTCGTTAAACTCATTGATTGTAAACGCAATAGTATATGCTTCTTCTCCACTTGAACTTCCTGCGCTCCATATTTTTATGTTTCGCTGGTTGTTTGATATGGCTTCAGGTAGTATTACATCTCTCATAAAATCAAAATGGGCAGGCTCGCGAAAAAAATCGGTTTTGTTGGTTGATACAACATCCATCATATGTATAACCTCCTCAGAACCGGGCGTTCCAAACACATGTTCAATATACTCTTTGAATGTAGACAAATTCAGTTCTTTAAGTCGCTTTTGCAAACGACTTTGCAACATAACTTTTTTCACATACGGCATTTTAATTCCATACTCGCCATATATGTATGAACTTAATGCATCAAAATCTTTATCTGACAACTGAGCATTATAATATGTTTTGGGCTGAATGTCCATCACTTTTATATACAAATTTTAATTAAGAAGATTTCTTACATAAGCGTTTTATTACTCTTCCTCTTTAACTTCTCCTGCCTCTTCAGTTTTTGCCTGTAGCAATACTACTTCGTTGGTTGAAAAAATGAGGTCGATATTCAAAAGCATTATAAATGCATCGTCACCTTGACGCCACATACCTTTAATAAACTCGGCTTTATATCGAGTTCCAATACTTGGAGATGGTTCAACCTGCATCTCGTCAATTTCAAGCACTTCACTTACTGAATCAACCAAAATACCCAACATTACTTCTTCACCACTGATGTCAACATTTAATACTATAATACATGTATCGGGAGTTGCTTCTTTTTTTTCCATTCCGAACTTTACACGCATATCAACAACTGGCAACACATTACCTCTCAGATTGATAACTCCGCACATGTACTCAGGAGAATGTGGTACTTTTGTTATGGGCTTGAGCTCTAATATGTTTAATACTTTCTGAACGTTAGTAGCAAATTCCTCGTCTCCAAGACGAAAAGACAAGTAGGTTTGAATGTCTTTGCTTACTGTGTCGGCTTCTTTGTGTTTCTCTTTCATAATATTGTTATTTTTGTTTTTTCTTATAGTTTTATACACTAGTAATATCTTTAGTAAAATTTTTAATCACCGATTTTCACCTCTGTTTTTGCAAACAGTTCTATAAGTTTATTTGGATCTAACACTAATGCAACTGTTCCATCGCCTAAAATTGTTGCACCAGAGAAAAAATCTTGTTCTTTAAATGCACTTCCGAGTGGCTTTAAAACAGCCTGATACTCTCCAATGATTTCGTCTACAGTAAAACCCATGTAATATTCGCCATACTCAATTGTAACAACTCTTTCTAAAGGTGGCGGAATAGATTTCATCTTGAAGTATTTACGTAGGTTTATTATCGGCACCTGTTCCCCGTCAGCTAAAATCAGATTATTAACAGCTTTTTCTATCTTAGTATGCTCATATTCATATACTTTATGGACAGAAGATAGTGGTATTACTATGTTTGTATTTTCAACTTTCACTAATAATCCATCTATAATCGATAATGTAAGTGGTAGCTTAATTGTTACTGTTGTCCCCAATCCTAGCTTACTGTCTATTTCAACTTGTCCTCTTAAATCAGCTATTTTCCGTTTCACAACATCCATTCCTACACCACGTCCTGAAAGGTTTGTAACAACTTTAGCCATGCTAAATCCCGGCAGAAACAGAAAATCAAAAAGCTCTTTATTAGAAATCTCTGATTCTGAGCTTATTAGATCTTTTTCAATTGCTTTTGCTCTAACTTTTTCGGCATCAATGCCTTTTCCGTCATCAATAATTTGTATATAAACATTTGTTCCTGAATAGTACGCATTAAAAAGTATTTTGCCTCTGGCTGGTTTTCCTTTTTTTACCCTCTCTTCGGCGCTCTCTTCAATTCCGTGATCAATACTATTTCTTATTATGTGCATTATCGGATCGGCAAGCATCTCAATAATATTTTTATCCAACTCGGTTTCAGTTCCTCGAGACTCAAAGACAATATCCTTATCCAAGTCGTGTGATAACTCTCGAACTAATCGCTGAAAACGTGTAAGCATGTTGGAAACTGGTATTAATCTTATGCTAAAAACGTCATCACGTAAACGGCGAGTTATTTTTTCAATCTCTTCCGATATTGGAGCCAATCCGATATGCTGGTTATGTTGGGTATATAATGATAGCTGCGCTTGTATTGTAACAAGTTCGCTGACCCAGTTTATCAGATTATCGAGCTTTTCGCTTGATACCCGTATCGAGGCTATAGTTTGTTCGCTAGAGTGTGTAGACTGTACTCTTTGTCTTTGAAAATTTGGGTCACTTTCGTTTTGTGCCTTTTCAAAGTCTAGAGCAATGGCGCTCAATTTATCAAACAAGTCATTGTAATTTTTCGATAAGGTTTCTAACAGTGTTTTTCTATGTGATTCTTCTGCTAACAAATTGTTATCGGAAAGCTTTGCTACTTCAACTTTCGAACGCTTGTTTGTAAAAATAAAAACATCCATAATTGCATTTATGTCATCATCTGTTGCTACCAACAAATTCCATGACATGTAACAATCTATTGGATCTATTTTTTCATATTTCGGTATTTTGGAGAATATAGGAACAATTAGTATTTCCCCAAGCTGCCATATATCATCAATTAAAAACAAAGGATTTGAACCATCTTGAAAGAAATCGACAGAAGGTTCGAAGCGAACAAAATATGTTTTTGTATGCTTGCTTATCTCTTTACTATTGCCTTTGGATGAAGTTTTCGAATCGTTTGATTTCAAAACTCCTGTACTAAGAATATTCTCAATCTGTTCGATAAATTTATTATTATCTTTCTCTAATTGCGCAACTGTTTTTGGTGTTTCTTCTATCAAGTTACGCAAATGGTCAACTGCATTAAGAGTTATATCAAGAATATCGTCTGTAACCTGATACTCTCCTGCTCTTATTTTGTCGTAAATATTTTCTAGCAAATGCGTGAATTTATCAATCAATGTAAATCCAAACATTGCACTACCTCCTTTAAGTGAGTGCATTACGCGAAAAACTTCTTCGACAATGGACTTATCGGTTCTATTGCCTTCCAACTTAAGTACCATGTGTTCAAGTTCGGCAATAAGTTCTCTGGCTTCTTCTTTAAATTTTTCTTTAAACGCTTCCATTATCTCACAACTTTTTTAATTGCCTCGAGCAGTTTCTCGGGAACAAATGGTTTGACAATCCAGCCTGTAGCCCCGGCATCTCTAGCTTCCATTTTTTTTGCTGTTTGCGACTCGGTGGTCAAAAACAATATTGGAATAAATTTATACTCTTCTATAGTTCTAACTTTCTTTATTAGTTCAATGCCGTTAAGGTTTGGCATATGCAGGTCGGTGATAATCAAATCGTACTTCTGTCCATCAAGATATTTAAGAGCATCTTGTCCATCGACTGCTTTAACTACTTCGTGGCCAGCATTTTCTAAAGTAAAACTAACTACTTCGCGAATACTTTCTGAGTCATCAACAATTAAGATTTTTTCTCCATGGGAATCTATTCTTTATCAAGTATTGTGATATTTGCGTGTTGTAATAAAACTGATGCTGACTGACTTAAATCGGCATCATAGTATACTTCGAGTTTTTTTGCTTCTCGATCACGCTTAAAAGCGTAAAGCAACTGTACAGCAGATAAGTCAAAAGCTTCAACTTTTTCAAAGATAACTCTTATTTTACGATTATCTGTTAAAAACTCTTGTAGTATACTTTTTAATTCATTACTATTAGCAATGCTAACATCTCCTGAGAGTTTGATATTAACTTGCTTTTCTGTTTTTTTTACGTTTTTACGCAGTGTTGACATATTTTGGTGTATTAAATAACAAAACAATTATATATTCAGTTCACTTTCCAAATATTTTGAATTTTTATTTACCTGTAAACTCCCCTGCATCGATTTCATTTAGCAAAAAACAAATTTGCCAACATCATCTTGCACTATACTAGTACGCAGATTACCTCACATGCAAATTAATTAAAACAAACTGTATGCCGACATTGTTTTAAAAAAGATAAGTTAACTCTTATTTTTTACCAACAATGTTTTTTTGAATATAAACAATATGTTTCAGTAAATGTTTGCACGATAAATAAAAATAAGTATATAGCAAAGTTAGATATTATTTGCAATGCATCAAAAATTTCTAATTTTACTTAACTAAAAAGTAACTGCAAATTAATGATGGAATAGTTAAATAATAACTAATTTTGGGTTCGTTATAAAAAACCTGTTAATATTATGAGTTTTCTATAGATTGAATTACAAACAAATTCACGTAGAAAAATATTCGTAAAAGACAATTTATCACATCACAAGGTCTGTAAAATGACAAAAAATAACATACTGTTATCAGTTTTATCGGGGCTGTTGCTTGCCACCTCATGGTTTTTTAAGCCTTTTGCTTTATTGATATTAGTTGCAATTGTTCCTTTGTTGCTTGTGGAAAACAGTGTTGAGGGTTTGAAAGATTCACAAAAGAAAATGACTCTGTATGCCTCTATCACATTTCTCATATGGAACTCATTAACAATATGGTGGATATATAAAGCCACACTTTTTGGTGCCATTTTCGCTGTTATAGGTAACAGTTTTCTTATGCTTTTTACGTTTTGTCTCTACTTTTGGCTGAGAAGAAAAAGCAATTTTAGAATTAGTAATTATACGTTAATTATATGGTGGTTGGCTTTTGAATTTGCTTATCTACGTACTGAAATATCGTTTCCCTGGCTTCATTTAGGAAATACTTTTAGCACTACGCCCTCGCTTGTACAGTGGTACGAATACACAGGAACTCTTGGAGGAACTCTTTTGGTGTTGTTTGTCAACATATCACTGTCAAGAATTATAATTGCATTTAAAGAAAGTAAAAACAACAAATACACTATATATCAAACTATTGCAACCCTGTTTATTCCAGCTTTTCTGTTTACATATAGCTGGTTTGTTTATAGCAACTATGAGGAAAAAGGTGAAGCATTTGAGGTTGTCGTTGTACAACCCAATATAGACCCATATAAAGAGAAGTTTAACGGGCTTTCAGATCGTGAACAATTAGACAGAATATTAGACCTGGCAGCAAAAAAAATCACTACCGAGACACGTATGGTTGTGGCTCCTGAGACTGCAATTACTGAAAATGTTTGGGAAAACAGTATAGAGAACGCCATGTCGTCAATTGTGATTAGTAGTTTTTTAAGCAATTGGAATAATCTTTCTGTACTTATTGGTGCCAGCACAAGGAAGATATATGAAAATGGAGAAACTCCATCCCCAACTGCGATAGCCTTCAGAGACACAGCAATTTTTTACGATAGGTTCAATACCGCCTTAATGTACGATTCGGCTGAAATACAGATATATCATAAGTCTAGATTAGTAATAGGAGTTGAAAAAATGCCCTATCCAAAGTATTTAAAGTTTCTGGAGAGTATTAGCATCGATCTTGGGGGAACCGTAGGAAGTCTGGGTACACAAGAGATTCCTTCAGTATTCAAATTTGGAAGTATTATGGCTGCACCTGTTATTTGCTACGAATCGGTATATGGCGAGTATGTTACCGAGTATGTACACGAAGGGGCAAATATGTTGTCAATAATAACTAACGATGGTTGGTGGGGCAATACTCCTGGTTACAAGCAACATCTCTCATTTGCAAGCCTGCGAGCCATAGAGACACGCCGAGCCATTGCCCGTTCTGCAAACACTGGCATAAGCTGTTTTGTCAACCAACGTGGCGAAATATTACAGCCAACAGAGTGGTGGACACCCGATGTAATCTCCGATAAAGTTCATTTGAACACCGAAACCACATTCTATACGAAATATGGCGATTGGCTTGGGAGGGCTGCGGGGATATTCTCACTTCTTTTAATGGCTTACGGAATTACTCTTGTTTTACAAAGCAGGAGAGTTTCTTTGAAAAAGCGACACTCAAAAAAGCTAGATAATTAACAATAAAGCAAGACCTTTTTATTAAAAAAAACATGCTTTTGTAAACATTTTCATATACATTTGCTATTGTTCAAAATTCGAAGAGAGTCGTTAACAGGATGACAGTGTTGTTTTTTTACTTTTCAACACTATTTTAGAAAGTAAAATACGATAATTTTATGTCTTAGAACTTAAGATCTTCTCGTTTGATATTAAAAAAATAAAGACATGAGAAATATTTTAATTTCAGTTTTGAAGAAAGTAAAATACACACTTATAGCACTCTTGCTATTTACATTTGCGTTTACTTCTGACACACCAAAAAGTACCTACACGGTTCCAAGAACAATCTGGTCTGTTAGTTCTGCCGATATAGATTTAGATGGTGATATGGATATAATTGTTGGTCATAAAACAATGTTGCAAGAAACAAATCCGTCATTTACAATATTAAAAAATGACGGCAAAGGGAATTTTACAATAGCCGATACATCAAAAAGCTTTTGCGGTTCTCAAGAAAATATTTTTGCATGTAAAATTGACGAAGATGATTATCCCGATTTGGTAACTTTATACGGAGAACTTTGTGATCGTGATGGTTTTTTTGAAAGATATATTCGTGTTTGGTACAACGAAAATGGAAGTTTTAATACTTATAAAGATTTTTTGCTATATCGTACATTAGCGGGCCTTAATTATATTGTTCGTGATGTTACTTACGGAGATGTAAACGGTGACGGACTTATAGATATACTTGTATTGTCGAATTGGATACAAAACTGGATGGTGCTATATAATCTTGGATATGGTTTACTTTCACCACCAGAATTCTATAATACTGATCATCCTCCACGGGGTATACAGTGCGGAGATTTGAATGGCGATGGTAGAGATGATGTTGTTGTTGCTTTTGGAGAAGCATTAGAAATTTACTATTCAAGAACTTTTGGTCTTGAAAAAAAGGTGCTTGACCCTCTGTCATCTAGTGAACGAATTTCCATTGTTGATTTCAATTTAGACGGATTAGTAGATATTATATCTATGGGTGGTTCAGCGACCGTGAAGTGGATAAATTTCTACCAAAATATAGGAAATGAAAATTTCCTAAAATTAGACAAGTATGTTTCAACACCGGGGGGAAACCCTTTTGTTATAGATTACAATAATGATGGTTTGCCCGATATAGCTTACAACTTGGGAACTCCCCCCTTTGCAGAGTTTATGGACACTATTGTAGGTATAGAAATACTTTACAATCTTGGGAACTTTCAACTCTCAGAGCCTCAACCTATACCTTTGGTTCATCTAGGTGGTGAAGGAGGAATATTTTACGCGACTGATCTTGATGGCAACGGATATAACGATTTTATAATAGCTCAATTGCGTTACTCTTACTTAGAGAACAATCTTATGTTGTTATTTAATGATGGCAATGGCAATTTTGTAGATAATCCTGTGGGCATTAGTGAATTTTCCTCAAAAAGAGAAAAAGCGATGCTTCGCTGTTACCCAAACCCTTTTACTGAGTATATAAACTTTGAATATAAGATAGAAAAAGCAGCTATGGTAGAGCTAAGCGTTTACGACTTGCAAGGCAAGCTTATACAATGTTTAACCCAACAAATCAAGGAAGGAGGAGATCATTCAATACAATGGCATGGGCTTGCTAATGGTTTTATACCGGAAAAGCCCTCTGTTTTAATTGCCTGCCTTAAAGTAAACGGAGAAATCTGCCAAGCAATTAAAATTATAAAAAAGTAAAGTATTAAAAACTATGTTTAAAATAAAAAACATAATAGTTACGCTATTTGCCCTGACAATAAGCACAGTTGCCTTGACACAAACAATAGGCGAAAAGATCAAGATAGACGATTATCATATTTACAAAATAACAAGCCTTGAGCCCCCAACTGTTGAAGTTGTGCCAGACTTTGCTGGACCTCCGTATTGGAATCAAATAAAACCTTATGGCAATTTAGTTATACCAGACACAGTATTCTATAAAAACATTTTATTCAAAGTTACTTCTATTGGAAAAGGTGCTTTCTATGGTTGCGATAACTTAATATCTGTTGTTATTCCTAACTCCGTGAAATCATTTGGTGCTCGTTCTTTTATATTCTGCAACCGTTTAACATCAATTAATATTCCTGACTCTTTGAGGTCAATTGCAGATTGTGCTTTCAGCTATTGCTCAGGAATAACATCAGTTAATATTCCTGATTCAGTAACGTCAATTGGTAGTTATGCATTTTTTGAATGCTCAGGTCTAACATCTGTTAACATCCCTAAATTATTAACTTCAATTAATAACCATACTTTTTTCAAATGTACAAGCTTAACATCTGTTACTTTTCCCGATTCACTGACATCAATTGAAGAATATGCTTTTGCTTACTGTTCTAATTTAACATCGGCTACTATTCCTAACTCCGTAACATCTATCGGAGAGTTTGCTTTTGGTTATTGCTCTAGTTTAACATCAGTTAATATTCCTGAACTCATAACTTCAATAGAGATAGGTACTTTTTTTCAATGTACAAATTTAATATCAATTACTATTCCTGAAATAGTAACTGAGATTGGGCTGGGAGCTTTTTTATCCTGCGAGAGTTTAACAGAGCTTACTATTCCTGCATCTGTTACTTCAATCGGTAAAGGAGCTTTTGATGGTTGTATTGGCTTAACCTCAGTTACTATTCCAAAATCTGTTACATTTATTGGCAATGGAGCTTTCAGGCGATGTACTTCGCTTACTGCTATAGACGTTGCGACCGAAAACACGGAGTATATCAGCGAAAACGGAGTATTGTTTAACTATGACAAAACTACGTTAATAACTTATCCTGCGGGCAAGGTGGGAGCTTCATACGATATTCCATTATCTGTTGACTCAATAGGGATTGCTGCTTTTGAGGGTAGTGTACATCTTACGTCAATAACTGTTCCTGAACAGATAACGTCAATTAGTCGTTATACCTTTGCCAAATGCGCTGCATTAGAGTCAGTTACTCTCCATAACTCCTTAACGTCAATTGGAGACGCTGCTTTCAATAGTTGTAGTAGTTTAATATCAATTACAATACCTACAACGGTAAAATCAATTGGAGATGAGGCTTTTATCCATTGTACAGGATTAACTTCTATAACTTCTCTAATAACAGACCCCCGCTTAGTAACATTAGGTGAAAAGGTGTTTTTTGGTGTTCCCAAAGGCACAGATGCTAATGCTTGTGCGCTCTATGTTCCTGAAGCAAGTTTACATCAGTATCAAAATGCATGGCAATGGAAAGACTTTATACCAAATATGTTTACAAGTATAGAGGATACTCCGCAAGTCTCTGTTATAGTCTATCCCAATCCAGCAAGCGACTTTCTTAATATAAAAAGCGACACGCCTATCTGTAGCTTTGAGATTTACGATGCTCTTGGAAGATTGGTGAAATACCAGACTGAAATGTTTGATACAGAGAACATTATAGATGTATCTTCGCTTACATATGGTATCTATTTTATTAAACTACACACCACAAACGGCATTGCAGAACATAAAGTTGTAATTAGGGTTTACTAAAAAAAGTCTTATTCTTTTGATTTTAAGCATAATACATGCATTTTTACCTTGTTTAAGTGCAAGGTTTTACTAATATTTTTCAAAAAATTCGTGCACTTATGTTTAAACCTAAACCCAATTAGAAATCTGAAGTCGGAAATGTCCGTAGGACAACATGTGATTAACCGTAAGATTTATCTTACGGAAACGGCACCCCCTCGACTTTCGTCCGTAGGGCGACACTAATACATTAAAGCAATGTGCCACCCTACGGGTGGGATTGTGTGCTATTGCACACCCATAGGCTTACGCCTATGGTTAATCATATGTTGTCCTACGGACAAAAAACATGTACTAATCCAAAAATATGAATCTTCAAAAATCAACCATATCATAAAGACGCAGTCTTTCCTAAATGTTCCTTAACTCCTTAATGGATATTTAGTTAATGTCCACCAACCACGCATCACGCAACCCACACCTAAAGATAACATACTTTTTCAGTGAACCCTAATTAACAATTAGCGGTTATAGAAATAAAAAAACCGATAATCTCTTTACTAAGAATTTATCGGTTTTTCTATTTTGAACTATATTCGCCTTATTTTACGCTTATTACCAAGTATTTAGACTGTTGCCAAAATAAGTCGGGGTTCTCAATTGTTAAGCTGTCAACGGTTTTGTCGCCGTGTAACGTATAACTTTCTGTTGGGTGCGAAGTGATAAGTTTTACTCTTTTAGCACCTAAAACAAACGTTTTTTTCACATATTTATCAGCGGCTTCAAAATATCTAGTGTTCAAATCGTCAGAGACTGTACGAGTTTTGCCAATACCTATAAATCCGCCAGACTTGTCAATTACTTTGTTTGCAATCAACTCTTTTTCAGTTCCTATGGCATAGTATACTGTATTGAGTCTTTCTTTTTGGTCAGCCAGCTCAACTTTTTGTTCTTCAATTACCTGATAGCGCTCCTGTGCTACAATACTCAGACTGTCAACTTTTACGTTCAAGCCTGTGATTTGATATTCCATTCTCTCAAGTTGACCACGAAGAACCTCTATCTCAACCACTTTCTCTTCCATCTGTTTGGTCATACGTTCTACTATCGACTCCAAGTCTTTGTTTTTAGTCGATAAAGACTTAACGTTATGCGACATCTGGTTCAATTTTTTACGGTTTTGCAACAACATGTCGTAAATCGCATTAATTTGTTCATTTACCTCTTCGTGTGCGGGTTTAGACTTTTCACCCGAAACTGCAAGTTTGTTAATTATTCCCTCTTTTGCAGCAATACTGTCGAGATTTGACTGTATTGCATTAAAAGTTTCGGCAAAGTTAAAAAGAGCCTCTTCGTTTTGTCCTTGCTGATTTTTTAATTTCAAGTTTTCTTCTCTAAGTTGCTCAAGCTCAGCTTGATGTGTGTTACATGCAACTACTCCTAAAAGAGCTATTGCTAAAAAAGCTAATCGTTTCATTTTGTTGTTGTTTTTATGGGTTTATTTTATGAGTTAAAAGTTTGTAAAGTAGAGACGGAGCATGCTCCGTCTCTACAATTATTTTGTTAATTTTTGTTCAATATATTGTGTGATAATATCATTTATGTTATCAAACAATTCATCGTCTTTCAGACATTTGGTTATAAATTGATATCCCTCAGAACTGGAAATTAAATTAAACGTTGACTTATAATTAACGTCAAAAATCCAACTAAGTTGCATAACTAAAAAATCAGCTGCCGATTTTAACTGTTGCTTATTCACAACCTTGTGATTTTTAAACTGTTGATATGCTTCATCAGAAATTTTTCCATTCTCTTCCAAATTGAGCAAAACAGTACTTTTGTTTTCATCAGACTCTTTTTCCAAACTTTCTTGCATTACCCGGTAAACATCGAGTTTGTCGGCATCTCTGACAACTTTGGTTATTTTTTCGGAAATTTCGTCTGGATATTCTGTTACATATCTTTTGTTATGATTTTTAACTGCATACAAAAGAGCCAGCTGTTCGGGCGTACTAAAATGTTCGAGGAACCCTGTGTTTGAAAGCACATTGTGTCCCAAATCGCCATGATCGACAGATTGTAAGTCATCAAAAGTTCTGTAAAAATTGAGTTGTTCGAAACGACCTATGTCATGCATTATCCCTCCGACTTTGCACAACAAAATCGTTTTATCATCGAAATTCTCCGAGTGTGCAATCTTACCTGAAAGTTCAGATACTTTTAAAGAGTGCTCTTTTTTTAAGTTAATAAGTTGAAGAAATTCTGGTTCTTCGTCGTCATCAACAAAGCAATCGACGTAGTTTAAAAAATCGCTTTCTATTTCGCTAAAAAGGTCTAAATATTCAGACATTCTAATTTTGACATTATATCCTTTGCCTCATCAGTGCTTCGTCCACATATAAGTGGGTCGGGTTTGAAATCCGCACACACTTTCGGTCTATCAGGATGGTTATAAATTAAACATTTTAAATCGTCAGACAGGTAAAGGCAACGTTCGCCCGCCTTTTTCCCGTTGGGATGCAACGGACTTGGAGATGATATGGATAAATAGATACAACAAGCTGCGCAATTATCATGACACTCCATATCACACGTTATCTATTGTATTGATATATTGTTAATTGCAAATTCAATTCTATTTACACAAGCCTCAGCACCAATAGTTTCGCATATCGCAAACAAGTCGGGTCCAACTGAACCTCCTACCAAAGCCAATCTAAGTGCGTTAGCAACGGCACCAAAGCCTAATCCGTTTTGCTCTATATATTTCGAAACGTTCTCCTTAATAGTTGCTACCTCATACGGTGTTGTTTCAGAAATGATTTTTCCCACATTATTTACGTGAGGAATAATATCAGCTTTCCAACGTTTCTTTACAACACTTGGATCGAACTCGGTTGGATTAATAAAGAAAAACCAGCCATGATCCCACAATTCGTGTGTAAAGTTCAGACGCTCCTTTATAAGCTGAACAATTTTTAAAACATATGAATAATTGGCTGTTATTCCTTTGTTTTTTAGGATATTAACAAACTCCACTGCCAAAAAATCGTCACTTTTCAGCAAAATATGTTGGTGGTTGAACCAACGTGCTTTATCGGGATCAAAACGTGCTCCAGATTTGCTTACGCGCTCTAAATCAAACGCTTCTATCAACTGTTCGAGGCTAAAAATCTCCTGCTCAGTGCCGGGATTCCAACCTAAAAGCGCAAGTAAATTAATTACAGCTTCGGGCAGATAACCATCTTCGCGGTATCCGCGGCTAACTTCTCCTTCGGGCGATTCCCATAACAAAGGGAAGACAGGAAATCCCAATTTATCTCCATCGCGTTTACTCAATTTTCCTTTGCCTTCGGGTTTTAAAATCAACGGAAGATGTGCAAAATTTGGCATTGTATCTTGCCAGCCAAAAGCCTCGTACAAAAGCACATGCAACGGAAGTGAGGGCAACCACTCTTCACCACGGATTACGTGAGTTATCTCCATTAAGTGGTCATCAACAACGTTTGCCAAATGGTAAGTTGGCAGTCCGTCTGATTTGAAAAGTACTTTATCGTCAAGTGTTTGTGTATCAACTTTTATCGTGCCTCTTATAATATCATTCATAACGACCTCGCGGTTCTCTGGTATTTTAAACCTTACGACATAAGGTTCATCATTCTCGATTATTCTCATCGACTCTTCTAAAGGGAGTGTCAGAGAGTTTTTCATCTGCATACGTGTAGTCGTGTCGTAGGTAAATACCTTACCTTGAGCCTCATACGATTTTCTTATAGCATCTAACTCCTCTGGTGTGTCAAAAGCAAAATATCCCCAACCTTTATCAATCAGTTCATTAGCATATTTAACATATATTTCGGAACGCTCAGACTGCCGATAAGATGCGTGAGGACCTCCAACAGTGTGTCCTTCGTCTATTTTCAGTCCAAGCCAACGAAACGACTCGATTATATACTCCTCCGCTCCGGGAACATATCGCGTTTGGTCGGTATCTTCAATACGGAGAATAAATTTACCTCCTTTGCTACGTGCAAAAAGATAGTTGTATAGGGCTGTTCTTACACCTCCGATATGAAGTGGTCCTGTGGGACTCGGTGCAAATCGTACTCTTACTGTCATTTTACATTTTTAATTGTGCCGCAAAGATACATGAAAACAAGTTCATGGGTTTATTATTTCGGATATTTTTTGATGACAGTAGAGACGGTGCATGCACCGTCTCTACATCCTGTTAATTGATAAAGCTATCAATTACTGCTTCTTTGATTAAACTGATACTTCAGAGATATTATGTGTGAATAGAGTGCTCCCGAAACATTTCCGATATCGGTATAAGCATAATCTAATCCAAATCGGTTTATTTGCAAGCCTGCACCAATACCCGGCATAATTGTATAGTGTTTTTTCGATTCATCCCCAATCTCTTGTTGAAGGTTGCGTATTCCAAATCGGGCATAAACAATATTATCGAAGCTAAACTCTAAGCCGAGTTGGGGATCCATGCTTATAAAATTGGTGCGAATAAGGGTATTTCTTTTTTTATCTGTAGTGATATCGAGGTTAAACTCTCCCAAAATCTTAAAACGTTCGCGTATTGTGTATGAATATGATACTGCTCCAATAATCCGCGGGGTAGTTATTTCGAGAGAATTGGTGGGTATCTCGTTTCCAGTCTCTATAAATACTTCTCGCAAGTCGTCTGTATTATAACTCCATGCGTTAAAAGTTCCTGTAACATCACGAGCTATCGCAGCAAAAACCCAATCGTCTAATACATATCTCGCACCAACATCAAAACCAAAACCCCACGATTTTGCAAAATCGCCAGCCTTACGTCTTATAATTTTTATATTACCGCCTACTGAAAGGTTTTCAACTGGTATTTTTTGCGCAAAAGTGCCAATAAAAGCCATATCTGCAACAGAAAATGATGTCACACGATCGTAATTTAGAACTCCGTCTTTATACAAATTCAGTGTATTGGGAATATTATCGACTCCAAATCTTATAAACGAAATTCCAGCCACCTGACTTTCGTTTATACGGTAAGCAACTGCACCATAATCGTACTTTGCGATGCCTGCAAAATATTCAGAGTGCATGTATCCAACCTGCATATCGTTTTCCATTGACAATAGCCCCGACGGATTGTAATAGGTTGAATAGATGTCAGTTGTTGAAGCTGCAACCGAATTGCCCATGCCCATTGCTCTTGCTCCAATGCCGATACTTAAAAACTCATTACTATATTTCCTTACTACCTGTGCCGATAAAGAGTTAACGGAAAAAATCATTAGAAAAAACGAAACTGATATTGTGATCTTGCGAATCATACTATATAATTATTTCTGTAAAGATAGAGAACGTTATTTCGTTTACAAAAGTATGTTTCTTTTGAATTAGTCATAACAAACTGATATATAAAATTAACAAAATCAGGTTTAATTTTAATTTGAGGAGAACGCATTGAGCAGGTCATCTATATATTTTTCGCCTCTTTTAGTTTGAAGCGGCACAACGCCCTCAAGTCTTACAACTGTCGGATATTTAGATATATTATTTTCTAAATCTATGATATTCACAATCTTAATAAATAGACTTCTTTCCGAGAAATAGTCGAAAATATATAAAAACCTCTCTCCCTTATTGCTACACCAATCTTCTATATTAATATCTTTCATCAAATGCTTGCTATGCTCGTCCATATCAATTAGTGTCGCCTCGGAAATTTTTTGCCAATTTTCATCTGTTTTCCAAAAAGAGGCAAGATTATTACTGTCAAAATTTAACGCTTCTATAATAGCATGATGAAAATCGAGGAAACTATTTTTTTGATGTAACTGTAATTCCAAAACAAAATCCTCAGACTCACCACTCAATATTAGAAAATGAAAAACCATTGTTTTTATGTGTTAGAATCAACTATATATTGCACATAAAAATTATGTACTTTTTGTTTTGCAATATAGTTAATTCTTTTCTAATGATTGTTTTACGACGTTACAAATTATGGTAAATCAATTATTAACTTTTATTAATATTTAACTGATTGACTTAAATATAGCAAGAAAAGACTATATCAAAGGGGGAAACAATATGAATTTTATAAGTTTTATTTCTACAAGTTTTGTATCTTAGTTTCGTTAATTATTCATTATATGCGATGTTAAATTGTTTCCACCAATGGATAAAGCACTATTAATTAAGAATATATGCAGAGTGTTAACAATGCAGACAAAATAATTAACACATATATACTGAAAAACAGATAAAATATTCGTGACTCTATTATAATAATATTAAACCAAACACTAAAACAATAAGATATGATAAAAAGGTCTCTAATTATTATTTTGCTTTTTGCGATAACTAGATTTATAATAAGTTGTTGCAATGAAAAAGGTTTTAATTTTGAATTTTCAAAAGTTGACCTAACTTTTGGAAATAATATTATCCATGGATCAGTAAATGATTTGGATTCTATCAAATATGACCAATTGATCGGACAGATTGATTTGGGATATACCCGTATAGCATATTTAAATTTAAATTTTTCAAATAATTTGTACGCATTTGATTGTGAACCTTTATACGAATCGATCAAAAAGATCTCTGATGTTCAAATAATCACGATTAATAAATTTAACAATGACAAATTAGAGGGTTCTGAATTAACAGTAAGTTATAAAGTTTTGGGATACGATATGGAATTTGACGGAACTAAAGAAACATTAATTAATATTCTTAATAAGCGATACGGCAGATTACCAAAAGAAATTATTTGTTTTAAATTCAATGAAATACCAAACAAAAATTCATACCACAAATTTTCGGTTAATGTATTATTTGATGACGAAACCATGATTTCAGATACAACTAACATGATTTATCTATATGATTAAGTATCTGCATACAAAACTCGATATAGATCATATAAAAACGAAAAAAATCAACAAATCAAAAAGAGATATTTTTTATTGCTTTGGTCGAACTACTAGAGAATATAAATCAAGCAATTAATGAAATAGATATATAGCAAAAGAAACAGTTATAAGCTAACGATATAAACCATAAAAGATTGAAATCATGAAAATTATTATTCCACTTATCATCTTACTAACTCTTTTTAGTTGCAACAATCAGAGCCAAAATAAATCTGAGCAAGAACCGATAAAAGAGGCAATAATATTGCCAGATAACGCTATTCCTTTTATTTATAAAGGCGGAGTAATTATGGATATAAAAGTCAACGATTCAATCATGGGAAGCTTCCTTTTTGATACTGGTTCGGACCAATTATATCTCGATAGTTCATTTGTAGCCAACAATAATATCCTTACACAAAAGGGCAGAACGAAAGAAATAAGTGGTGTTGGAGCAAACACTCCCCGAGTTCCCGTTTCTGATAATATAAAATTGGAGATAGACTCATTGACTATTACTTACAATAATGTTCCTGTTTTAAATCTTAACTCCATCAGAGGGGAAAAGATTGATGGTATATTTGGAATAGATATTTTTAGGAGTTCCGTTTTAAGAATCAATTTTGACAGCAGTTATTTTCAAATAATTAAGCCATCTGATTTTGTTATTCCAAGCGAGCATGACAGTCTGAAAATCACTATTGCGGGGAACAAAACCTTTATTAAATGTAAGGCATTAATTCTTGACTCTCTAAATGTAGATGGCTTTGCTATGTTAGATTTGGGAAGTGGACATAATCTAACATTTACAAGTGTGATTGCCCACGATTTCAACTTCAACGACAATATAACAAACAAATACTCTGTTACACATAAAAACGCAGGATATGGAGGAGACTCCCACTCTTATTATTTTAGAGCCAAAAAATTAAATATAGGTAAATATACTCTTGAAAACCCTGTTATGAATTATTCTACTGACGAAAGTGGGGGGCTATCAATGTGGGGACCTATGGGTTTAATTGGAATAGGAGTAATGAAAAGGTTTGACTTGATATTCGATTTTCCAAACAAGAAATTGTATTTCAAACCTAACAGTTTGTTCAACGAACATTTCTTTTCAAGCACAACTGGATTTACGGGAAAATATAGAGAATCAGATAGTGTTGCAGGATTCATAATTGGAAATGTTATTGAAAATTCGCCTGCCAGTGCTGCCGGAATAAAGCCGGGAGATATAATTACCCATTTGAATGGTTTAGAGATTTTGTCATACCCAGATACAGAGAGAAATAACCTGTTTCTACAAGATACAATGGAGTTGGAATTTAAAATCAAACGAGGCACTGAATCACACATCGTTAAATTTGTTCCACGAGAAATGCTATGAAACGAGCATGCCAACTTTATATGAAGGTATAAGGTAAAAGGAGCAAGTAGAAAGTGTTTTTAACTTTATAAACTTTCTCCTTTTAATACCGATTGGACAGCTACAATAGTCCAAACTTCGCTATCGCTCTTTTGGACTATGTATCTGTAACATCGGTATTTTCCATTGTAAAATTTTAAAAAAGATTGGACTATTTTAAAATTACAATTGGTATAACTTTTAACTGTGAATTACAGTTGCATTATAAAATCGCAAGTATTTATTCTATCGGCAAAGTCGTTAATATCAGGATATTGCGATTTTCCGAAAGGTACCCATGAGTTGTCAATTTTGGCATCCCCAACCACGCATTGAACCATTGAATCTAAGGCTTTTAAAGATTTTTTAACTTCCTCTATCGACTTATATATTTCAAAATGAACCACTGACATTGGCGAATTTAGTTTCGACTCCTGAATCATAATAACTGGACCGCAATCGTAAAAAGTTTCTCCTTTAGTCAACATCATTGCCTTTTGAAACCTTAGATTGTCAGACCAATCTTTATGATTAGTCATCCAGGAATATGCAGAAAGAGAGTCTTGAATTTGTTTAATACATTCTTCATCAGGCAGATAAATTTTAGAAACTGAACGACATCCCATTCCAAAATAGAGGCAAATATCTTTGGTTAACTCTTCAATCTCTTCTGCTGTCTCATTTCCAGTAATTACAGCCACACTGTTTCGGCTACCTCTTAAAATTGAGGGAATCTGCCCATATTTATAGCTAAAGTAACTCATGGTATTATTTGTGCCGGAGGCAATCAGAGCATCTATATTGTCTGTAATTTCTTGCACAAAAGAGATATGTTTGGCAATCTCGGGAAAATCTTTTTCTAAATAGGATACCAGCGTGGGTAGTAAGATTGTATCTTTAGACGAAAGCTTAACAACCGCTTTATTCCCCGTCAAAAGCACTATTATAAAGTCATGAAATCCAACTAAAGGGATATTACCCGCCATTATTAATCCTATCGTTTTGGGGGTTTTCGCAAATTTGATTCTGTTTTCATTGTAAAAACTCCAAAGTTTATCTTTATTAAGCCACTGGCTAACCCCTTTTAACGAGTTGATTACAAATGGTTTAACAAACCAACTGTTCTGCTCGTGACAATCCAAAACAGCGGTGCTAAGCTCGGGATATTTAGCAACCCTCTCCTCTTCAGAGAGACTAAGAAAATTACTGATGATTGACCCAAGTTTGTCAAGAACATCTATAATACAATCGGGCTTCATTTGATTAATAATTTATGGGTTGAATGCAATCTACTTTGAATGGTACCCTCTTTATCAATTAACACAAATTGATGGATAAAAGTTCACACAAACCTCACTTTTAAGCTATAAAACAAGCAATTTATATTGTGTATAAATTTACTGTAAACGCTGTTATCAAAAAAACAATTAATTGTTTATGGTTTATTTTGTAAAAGTAAAACATTTCATGATGTAAAATAATTATCTTTGCCTGAAATAAAGTTGAAAGGTAAAAGGTACAAGGTAAAAGTGAAGAACGGAGCACTTTACAAACTTTTAACTTTCACCTTAATTGTTAATTGTACATTGCTAATTGTTAATTGATAAAGGTATGAAGTTTGGAGTAGTAACATTTCCCGGATCTAACTGTGATCACGACATGATTTATACATTGGAAACTATCATGGGGCATGAAATTGTTCATCTATGGCACAAAGATGGCTCTATACCAAAAGTAGATGCCATTGCACTACCCGGAGGTTTCACTTATGGAGATTATTTACGCTGTGGCGCCATTGCGAAACACAGCCCAATCATGGCCGAAGTAATCAAATTTGCTAATCAAAACCGCCCAGTTTTTGGAATATGCAACGGATTTCAAATTTTGTGCGAATCGGGATTGCTACCCGGAGTGCTACTGCAAAATACAAACCAGAGATTTATCTGTAGTAACCAGTATATTATAGCTGACAATCCTAAAACAGCATTTACAGCACACGCAGGTTCAAAACCATTAAATATACCAATTGCTCACAGTGAGGGTCGTTATTATGCGCCTGATGAGGTGTTAGAAGAGCTGGAAGATAATGGTCAGGTTCTCTTTAGATACTGCGACAAAAATGGAAAAATTACTGACGAGGCAAATCCAAACGGAAGCGTAAACCATATTGCTGGCGTTTGCAACAAAAACAAAAATGTTTACGGAATGATGCCACACCCCGAACGCGCTGCAGACCACGAGCTTGGAAATACCGATGGACTGTTTATTCTCGAATCGTTTATTAAATGGATAAGCTAATAATAAGGTGCAAAAAGGCGCACTAAACGTAGAAGACATTGTAGAGACGGAGCATGCTCCGTCTCTACTTTATAAACTTTTAACACTTCGACTTCGCTCACATTTCGACTCTGCTCAGTGCATCGCTTCGACAAGCTCAGCGACCGAGTACAACGCTTTTAACTTTAAAAACTTTTAACTAAAAATAGAAATTATGAAAAAAATTCCCAAATATTTTGTTCAAGGGCTTGTGTTTGTACTACCATTAGCCATAACCTTTTATCTTATATATATTGTCTTTATGTGGGTGGACAATATTATTCCTTTTAAAATCCCTGGATTAGGAATATTGGTAATTCTGACAAGTATAACCATTCTTGGATTTTTGTTTCAAAAATTGGTTACTACTCGTTCAATGGGTGTATTGAAGCGCATGTTTAGGAAAGCTCCGTTACTTAAAGTTATATACACATCAATAAAAGACCTATTCTCTGCTTTCGTAGGGAAAGAGAAAAAGTTTGATAAACCCGTTTTGGTTACAATGGACAATGTAAACAAAATCAAACAGTTAGGCTTTGTTACTCAAACCGACCTGTCGTTTATCGATGTACCCGAAGGGTTTATTTCTGTATATATCCCATGCTCTTACGGTATTCTGGGAGATATGTATATCGTTCCAGCTGAAAACGTTGAGCCCATTAAAGGACATCCAGCCGAAATAATGAAATTTATCGTTAGTGGTGGTGTTTCAAAAATAAACCCAGACTACGATCCAGATTCAGAAGAGCAAGAATAGTCTTTCCTAGACAATAACATTATAGGTTTTGCTCGAACAAGGGTTTGTATATCGCACCCTTGGGAGTTAAGGTACTTTGGTACATAATTACTTTGTCGCACAGAACTGTTTGAAATTCCTTGTTTCGATATTTTCTAGATAAGTCGTTAACTATATTGGTATCATTTAGTTGCTTAATTCTCCCAATAGTTATATGCGGCTTGAAAGCACGAAAGTCGTGTTGAATTTTATGCTGTAAAACAATGTCATTAATGACCTTGTGTAGTTCTATGAGATGTTCGCTTTGCTCTATACCTACCCAAATAACTGTAGGGCTTGCTTTGGGTCCAAAATAACCGACATTAGCAACTTTCAACTGGAAGGTTCCAAAATCACTAATTCTATTTTTGAAATCGGTTTGGATCTTTTGAATTACACTGTTTTGAGTATCTCCTAAAAACACAATTGTCAGATGAAGAGTTGAAAAATCGACCCAATTGATTTTTGACGTTGATAGACTCTGTTTAATGTCTAACATTGCCGTTTTAAGTTCCTCGTTTACAGGTATATCTATTGCTATAAAAGTTCTCATATCAGCATAAAGTAGTGTAGAGACGGAGCATGCTCCGTCTCTACGTTGAAAACGTTGCCCTTGTGAACCGCTTTACTTGGGCTAAAGCCCAAAAAGCACGGGTGCTTACTCAATCCCCGACTTGAAAGTCGGGGCTATTGATACAAAAATTGCCTCATTAATCACCAGCCACCAATCACCAGCCACCAATCACCAGCCACCAACCACCAACCACGTAATTCGCACCCAAAAATTGCATGAACTTTTTCAGTGAATCCTAATTTGTCATGTAGTAAGCGATAATTTTTACTTTATTTCAATCTCTATCCATTTAGAACGGTCTGGCTCTTCAGGTGTTTTCCATTTTTTAGGTGGATTTTCCTTCAACTCTTTTAACAACACCTCTACAGCCTTTTCGAGAGATGGATCTTTCCCTTGTGCGACCAAATGCGGAGAGTCAATCACCTCAATATCAGGATACACTCCTACTCCCTCAATAATCCACTCTCCATCTTTATTATAAATACCAAATCGAGGAACATTAAACGAACCTCCGTCAACAAATCCGGGATTTGCGGAAATTCCAACAAGTCCTCCCCAAGTGCGTGCTCCTATAACGGTTCCCAATTTCTTTTGTTTAAAGAAATACGGAAACGCATCGCCACCCGATGACGAATATTGGTTGATAAGCATAACTTTTGGACCATCGTGAGCGATACCAGGGGTGCGCATTGGATCAAGTCCATTTACATTCCATTTTGCAAGGGTTTCGCGACTAACGATTTCAATCATTCTATCGGGGATAAATCCACCGCCGTTAAATCTGTCGTCAATAATTAAAGCCTCTTTATCGTTGTATGCATACATTCCGCGATGTAACTCACGGTTACCATCATACGATGTGTTTGGTATGTGCATATAACCTATTTTCCCGTCAGAAAGTTTGTCAACCATCGCACGTCGTTCGTTTACCCAATCAAGGTACATAAGTTCGTGTTCACTCTCAATTGGCTTAACTGTGTAGGTTATTGCACCATCGGCGGATGGTTTAGAATTGACGGTAATTTTCACGGGCACATTGACTTTGTTTTCAAGAAACTTGTAAGGATTTTCGTTAGTTGTAACATCTATCCCGTCTATTGCTATCAAATAGTCGCCCTCTCTAACATTAATACCTTGTTCGGTAAGAGGTGCACGCCGGCTTGGGTTCCAGTTCTCACCTTGATATATTTTAGTGAATTTATATCGCTGATTTTTTAAGTCTGCTGCAAATTTAGCACCTAAAAGACCTGTCTCTAAGCGTTTTACCTTTTCAAAATCGCCGTAATTTGAGTAAGCGTGTCCGGCGTTAGTCTCTCCTATCATTTCTCCAAAAATGTAGTCTAAGTCAAATCTGTGACTAACAAAAGGTAACAACTCGCTATATTTTTTACGGAAACCATCCCAGTCAACTCCGTGTATATTAGAGACATAGAAATAGTCGCGATAAATACGCCAACCATCGGCAAATACTTGTTTCCACTCCTCACGTGGCTCGATACGCATATCAAGTTTATCGAGGTTTAGCTTACCATCTCCTGCCTTTTGATTTGGTGCTAACGTAGCAACTCCGTAATCTGAGCCTTGACTGTAAAGGAATTTGTTTTCGTTGGCTGAAACAACGGCAAATGAGATACCTTCCATTATTGTCTCTTGCTTCTGCTCTTTAATGTCAAATCGTTGAAATCCTTCATCATTACAAAAAACAATTCCATTTTTTATTGCATCAAGATTCCAATAAGAGCCTGATGGTAACGGGAATGCCACAATACGCTGATTTATTCCGTCAAAATCTATTGTAACATTTAAGTCTTTTTCTGACTTATCATCTTTTTTAGCGTTATCTTTTTTCTGCTCTGTACTCTTTTGAGAGTCATCGCTTGGCGTTTCAAGCGTTTCCTTAATATCCAACAGTCTTGGGCTATCTTTTCTAAGTGCTACAGCATAAATACGCGTTGCTTTATTGTAAAGATAATTGAACTCAAAATCAGAGAATGCCAAATTAAAATCGCGGTTAGATCGGAAAAATATGTAGTTTCCACATTCAGAAAACACGGGACTTCTGTCGCTGAAAGTTGCATCGGTTAGTTGAGTTTTTTCAGATTTTTCGATATTGTAAACCCAAATTGCAGACTGATTGTTAGGATTATTTTTTGTGTATGTAACCCAACGAGAATCGGGAGAAAACGAATACGAACGTATCTCATTGCTTGTTGGAGTATCAATGACTGTAACTTTTTTAGTGGTTACATCAACAAGCTGGAGTTGCATGCTTCTGTCAAAAAAGACCAAATATTTACTGTTTGGCGACCATTCTGCTTGATATTTCCAACCTTTAGAGTTTTTGGTAATTTGCGTTGGCTTTGCACCCTCTTTATTTTCAAGCAAGTACAACTCATATTCATCGGTAGCGTCATTATAGTATGCAATATATTTTCCATCGGGTGACCATGCTGATGACAAATCCCTAACTCCTTGACTGTTTGTAAGATTAGTTATTGTGCCCTCTCCAGCGGGAACTGAAAAGATATCTCCACGAGCATCAATCAATACACGGTTTCCGTTTGGAGAGATATCAACACCACTGATATCTTCTTTTACATTTTTGAAATATGGAAGCGTATATGGATTATCGTAATTGATACTGATTTTTACTCTCTCTATATTTCCATTTGCTAAATTTAGCTTATAAATATGTCCTCCATGTTCATAAACAATTTGACCATTTGAGCCACTGGGCCACATAACATCAAATGTGTCGTGGTTTGTAACTTTTGTAGTAGCCTTAGTATTAACATCGTAGCTAAATATATTTAGCCATAGGTCTCTGTCCGAAGCATAATAAATTTTATCGCCGTACCAAACGGGAACTTGATCTGTACCCTTAAAGTCGGTAATCTCTTCGGAGAGATTTTTCTCTAAATCGTAAATCCAAATATTTGAGGCTCTACCACCTTTATATCTTTTCCATGTTCTAAATTCGCGGTCGATATATGAAAAAGCAACTTTTTTATTGTCGGGCGAAAGTGTTCCAAAACCTCCGTGCGGTATCGGAAGCTCTTCCTCTAAACCTCCCTCTATACTGATTGTAAAGTATTTTCCCATTCGGTCACCATATTCGGTTCTGTTGCTGCGGAAAAACACCTTTTTGCTGTCGGCTGTCCACCCTAAAACCACGTTATCAAACCCTCCACGTGGTGGCAAGTTTGTAACATCGTTATAAAAAGTTAATTGTTTAGGAGTACCTCCATTTGCGGGCATTACATAAACTTGTCGGCTTCCGCTGTACTCGCCTGAGAAAGCAATCCATTTTCCATCTGGAGATATTTTTGGAAAAAGCTCAATTCCACGATGTGACGTTAGTTTGCGGGCTACTCCACCTTTTGAATCGACTGTCCAAATGTCGCCTGCATAAACAAATACTATGCGTTCACCGTTGATGTCGGGGAAACGCATCATTCGGGCATCATCATAAGCCCACGACTTTGTTGCGCAAAAAGTTACCGCAACAAACAGAAATAATAATTTTTTCATATAAATGGGTTTTTTATTAATTTTTAACATTTAAGTCTGTAAAATACAAAATTTTAACTAAAATTACTTTTTAAACCGTAAAAAGGTCGTTTATATATTAACTATCAAAGTACAACAGGTCGGTGCTATCAATCTCAATCTTATCATCAAGAAATTGAGGTAAATAAAGGCTACGACCAACAATCTTTACCATCTCTTCCTGATAAATCATAGGACCTGATAATGTGTTTTTCAAAACAACTACAGTTATTTTTTGTTCAGGAAAACGCATTAGCAATGTTTTAAAGCCTTGCCACCATCCTGTATGGTAATATACAGCTGCTTGATTGTAATTGGCTATTCTCCAACCATATCCATAATTATTTTTTGACGAGATTGGTCTTCCATGTGGAGTTAATGCTAATTCAAGTGTTTCGTTTTTTATAATTACAGAATCGTATAGAGCTTGATCCCACGATACAAGATCTCTTGCTGTTGACCATATACCTTTATCGCCATAACAGCCGTTGAGATAATCTTCCCGGCTATCACGCCCAAATTTGCTATAGCCTGTTAGCATGTTAGGGAAGTTATCATTGACATTTGGCACCAAAAGTTCGGTTTGCAACATTCCTGCAGGTTCAAATAGATTGTTTCTGAGATAATTGTGAAACGACTCTCCTGTAATTCGTTCAACTATAAGCGATAATACAACATAACCTGTATTAGAGTATCTGAATCTACTTCCGGGTTTTGAATAGATTGCTGGGGGATTTTTTACTAATAGTCTTAATAAAGAGTCGCCAGAAATAGAATTATAACGAGAATCTGCAAATTTATCTAAAAAATAAATATAATTCGGTAGCCCCGATCTGTGACATAACAGTTGATGAATAGTAATGTTATGGTAGGGAAACTCAGGAATAAATTTTTGTACTGTATCATAGATATTTAGCAAACCCCTTTCATATAATTGTAAAACTGCCACCGCCGTAAATTGCTTAGTAATAGAGGCTAATTGAAAACGGGAATTTTGATTTATATTGGCATTTATTCTTCTGTTTTTAAACGACTTATACCGCTCAAAAACAATATCTCTACCGCATGAAACTATCATTGCTCCTGAAAAGCCGCCTGTTATCTTTTCATTATAAAGTTTCTCGACTTCTCCTCTTAAAATAGGATAAAATGAAGTATCGGGTTTATTTAATTCTTCAGTATTATACAAAGGGGATTTGTTAGAAAGGCTTAATGGAAAATTATTTCCCAAAATAAAAAATAGAACTGATGTGAGTAACAAAAATAAAAATTCAGTTTTTCCTCTCCTCATTACTGTTAGTAATAAAATTTTAGACCCTACAAAAATATAAAAATAGTGTTTCCATCACCATGTTTATTCAATTTTAAAGAAAAGGTTCCATCACTCGATAGTAATATCCATGCATAAATGCTATTGCCATTCCATAATTTGTTATAGGAACTCCAGCATCAATAGCAACTTGCAAACGCTGATGTAGCTGCTTTCTGGTTACCATGCAACCACCGCACTGAACAACTAAAGCATAATCAGTAATAGGACGATTAATTGCTGACAGACCTGCAACAACATCAAACTCTAGTTGTTTTTGGGAAAAATCTTTCATCCAACGTGGAATTTTCACTCTCCCGATATCGTCACAACTAACGTGATGTGAGCATGATTCAAGAATCAGAACTCTGTCACCATCTTTCAAACTACCAATCTTAGGTGTCCCTTTCATATACTCCTGAAAATTACCTTTATGGCGAGCTAAGACGATGCTAAATCCTGTAAGTGGAATATTTTCAGGCACAAGAGTGTCCACCCGATAGAAAAGTTGGGAATCGGCAATCGCTAATTTTGGCTTAATGCCGGTTGTTTTTAAAAATTGCGCCACCTCATTGAATTGCAGAACAATAGAGACTGCACGATTGTCCAATATATCACGAATTACTTGAACTTGTGGTAATATCAGTCGTCCTGCAGGAGCCTCTGCATCTATTGACACTATGAGCAATACGATATCACCTTCGCCAACAATATCTCCCAATATTGAGGACATTGTGTAAGCTGTTTCGGGAATCAAGCGTTTAATCTCATCAATAATTGCTTTTAATCCTTCGGGATTTGCAGTATTGATGAGAAAAATCTCTTTATTGTACTTATCTTGTTTCGATTTAATTAGCTGATTGTCAGGAGTAGAAATATCTGTCTTTGAATAGACTAAAACATAAGGTAGCTTGTGTTTGTCGAAATCTTTAATAAGATTATCCTCTATTTCACCAAACTGATTATCAGTAACTAAAAGTAAAGCCAAATCTATTTGCGATACAACTTGTTGCGTTCGCTGGATACGTTTTTTCCCGAGTGCCCCGACATCATCTATTCCAGCAGTATCAATAATAACTACCGGTGAAAAATCCAAAATTTCAACCGAACGCTTAACAGGGTCAGTTGTAGTACCTGGAATATCAGAGACAATGGCAACTTCTTGTCCAGTTAGTATATTGATAAAAGTTGATTTACCAACATTTCGACGACCAAATATCCCTATATGTGGTTTTAAATCGCGTGATGTTTTGTTTGTCATATGTCAATTGCTTTTAAACAAAAACCTTTACTGCTTTTGGGATAATGCTTATTTCATAAGGCGTAGAGCCGATGATTTCTCCATCAGTCTCTGCAAAAATTTCTTGTTCAGACTCAATAAGGAATTTCTTAGTTTTGAACATTCTTACTCCTCTAACCTTGCTTACGCTCCCATTAAATAATCTTCCAACGTTTATTGCAATTTTAAATTTTGGCATATTTTCGTAAATAGTAACGTCTAACCAACCGTCATCAATTATTGCATCAGGAGTTTGGAGCATTCCTCCTCCTGAGTATTTCCCATTACCAATACTTATAGACAAAAACTTCCCTTCAAGAATTTCATCGTTTATGTGAATTTTTAAATGCCACGGCTTATAGTTAATAAGGTTTTTGAGCAAACTGAACATATAAGACAATCTTGTTCTCTTCCCTCTTGCTTTCATTTGATTGGTTGCTTTTACTACAACAGAGTCAAAGCATAAACCTGCAATATTTATAAAATATGCTTCTTTGTTTTCGGATTCGTCTTTATATCTAATTAAGCCTACATCTTGAAATTTTGTTTTCTTCTGTTTAAATCTATCTATTGCCTTTTGATAATCGTTGTCAAACTCGTAATATTTAGACCAGTCATTTCCAGTACCCATTTGAATAATGCCTAAGCTAATATCTTCAGAACTAACTTCATTTTGTTTACAAACGGCATTTATTACTTCGTTTACTGTTCCGTCTCCTCCGACAATTATAAAGTTTCTATGTCCAACTTTTATTTGCTCCAGAACAATTTGTTCAGCATGTCCGTTGAATTCAGTAAAAGCAAAATCTAAATCTAAATTGTTTTTATTTATAACTTCTAATATATTGGACCATTCGCGTTTGCCTTCTGAATTTCCAGCGTTGGGATTTATTAAAAAGAAATATTTGTTTTCGTAGGTATTATTCAAAATATCTGTTTTTAAACTATTGGGATTTATTTTTTTAAAGCAACAAAAGTACAAAATTATTATTGCAAAAACACTTAGTTTAGCTAAAACAGTGAAACTGAAAAGATTAGTAAGATTTTATAATAACTAAAAAACAATTTGATGATGGCAAATTATTAACACCAGTCAAAAAAATGTGACTAAAGATAATTCTCAAAAGAGATATTTCCATAAAATTAAAGTACATCAATGTTGTACCTGTAAAAACAACTAGGAAAGTATAAATTGGGTTTTAGTCCCCAAAAACCTGATGATTATGATTTCTCTTTTTCCGTTGAAACGAAAAAGTATTGATGTTAAATAAAAATACTATTTAGAGCTTTTCAAAATGTATATAATTTTTACACAAAAACTTTTACCGCATTTGGGATAATGCTTATATCATAAGGAGCAGAGCCAATAATTTCGCCATCGGTTTGGGCAAAAACATCTTGCCCAGATTCTACAAGTATTTTTTTAGTTTTAAACATTTTAGCCCCCTTAACCTTGCTTATGGTCCCATTGTATAGTCTCCTGATGTTTAATACAATTCTACACTTTGGCATGTTTTCATAAATAGTAACATGTAACCAACCGTCATCAATTATTGCGTCGGGAGTTTGCAGCATTCCTCCTCCTGAATATTTTCCATTACCAATACTCATAGACAAAAATCTTCCTTCGAGAATTTTATCATTTATTTGGACTTTTAAATGCCACGGCTTATAACTAATAAGACTCTTTAACAAATTAATCATGTAGGACAGACTTGTTCTCTTCCCTCTTACTTTCATTTGGTTGGTTGATTTTGTTACAACAGAATCGAAACACAAACCTGCTATATTTATAAAGTATGCTTCCTTGTTTTTTCCTTCATCCTTGTATCTAACTAAACCTACATCTTGAAATTTTGTATTTTTTTGTTTAAATCTGTCTATCGCTTTTTGATAATCGTTATCAAACCCATAATATTTAGACCAATCGTTTCCCTTACCAATTTGAATAATACCTAAGCTAATATCTTTAGAACTAACTTCATTTTGTTTACAAATGGCATTTATCACTTCATTTAATGTTCCATCCCCTCCTACAACTATAAAGTTTTTGTGTCCAGCTTTTATTTGTTCTGAAACAACTTGTTCTGCATGTCCATTGATTCTAGTGACAGCAAAATCAAAGTCTAAATTATTATTATTTATAACTTCTAAAATGTTAAACCATTCAAGTTCGGCTTCTGAGTTGCCGGCATATGGGTTTACAAGAAAAAAATATTTATCTTCGTAAGTATTCAAAATATTTATTTTTTAATAATTAATTCTAAATTTTTCAACTTAAAGGTAAGTGTAATCAGTGGTTTTTACTAAATTTCTAATTTAAGTAACTATTCCTATAAGTGTTGCTGATGAAGCAGAAACTATTTTTACTTTAACAAGGTTACCAATTTTTGTGCCATTATTCGGAAATACCACAACCTTGTTTTGAGATGTCCTTCCAAACATATCTTTATCAGACTTTTTTGAATATCCCTCCACAAGAACTTCGAAGGTTTTTCCTACTTCGGCTTGGTTCCGTTTTTGGGATATTTTGTTTTGCAGATCTATTATCTCTGTCAAACGCTTTATTTTAATATCTTCGGGCACATCATCGGGTAGTTTTTTTGCGGCATAAGTTCCGGGTCGCTCGCTATATTTAAACATAAACGCCGAATCGAACTCAACTTCACGTAAAAGCTCCAATGTTTGCAGAAAATCTTGTTCTGTTTCGCCTGAAAATCCACAAAAAACGTCTGTTGTAAGACCACAATTGGGAATTAGAGTACGAATCTTTTTCACTCTCTCTAAATAATACTCACGTGTATATTTACGGTTCATTCGCTCCAAAACAGCATTGCTTCCAGCCTGAACGGGCAAATGTATATGTTTGCAAACATTGTTATATCGGGCAATAACCTCTATCAACTCATCTGATATATCTTTAGGATGGGATGTTGTAAACCTAACACGTAAATTTGGGTTAATTTTTGCAATCATCTCCACGAGTTTGGGGAAATTAATTTCTTTATCCTCTTCTATCCAATTGTAACTGTTTACGTTTTGCCCCAAAAGAGTAACCTCACGGTAACCCTTGTCAATCAACGACTTAATCTCATTGATAATATCTTTAGGATTGCGACTTCGCTCCCTGCCACGTGTATATGGAACAATGCAATATGTACAAAAATTATTACACCCACGCATAATGCTTACAAAACCGCTAATAGAATCGTCTGCAACTCTTTCAGGAACGATACCTGAGTAGGTTTCAACTTCACTCTGTTCAATATCAATACCTTTTGAACCAGAAATAGCTCTGTCGAGCAGCATAGGCATGTCGCGATACGAGTCGGGACCTGCAACAATATCAACAGCTTGATGTTCTATCAACTCCTGACCTACTCGCTTAGCCATGCAACCAATAACACCAACTTTGACATTAGGTTTTCGTCTTTTGTAACCTTTGAAAAAATCCAGCCTATTCCAAACTCGCTGCTCTGCGTTATCGCGGACACTACAAGTGTTTATTAATACAAGATCGGCATTGTTAACATCATCGGTGAGTTCGTATCCCTGAGCAACTAATATCGCCGCAACAACCTCACTATCAGCTATATTCATCTGACAACCATAAGTTTCTATAAATAGTTGCGGCTTTCTTATTTTAAAACTCATTTTAAATATCTTGGTTAAAAATTAACAACTTTAGAGCTCTTTATGATGTTTCACAAAATTCACATAAATCAAAATTCTATTTTCAACTGATTGTCTAACAATTTGAAACTCCTACGATGGTATTTGGTTATGCCATACTGCTTGATTGCCTCGCGATGTTTGACGGTTGGATATCCTTTGTTTTTATTCCACAAATATTCGGGGTATTCCAAAGCGATTTTATCCATAAATCTGTCTCGGGCTGTTTTTGCCAGGATTGAAGCTGCAGCAATGCTTTTAAACTGTGCATCACCTTTAACAATGGTTTTGTATTTTACCTCTCCATACGGTTTAAATCGGTTGCCATCAACAATAATAAATTCAGGTCTAATCTTCAGCATATCTAGCGCACGGTGCATACACAAGATAGATGCATTTAAAATGTTTATTTTATCGATTGTTTCGCGGTCAACAAATGCTACGGCGTAATCAATTGCATTTTGTTCAATAAAAACACGTACTTCCTCTCGTTCCTTGTGAGAGAGTTGTTTCGAGTCATTTAGAAAAGGATGGTCAAAGTTATTTGAAATTATTACAGCCGCTGCAACTACAGGACCTGCCAGACAGCCCCGACCGGCTTCATCGCATCCAACTTCAAACTTAAACCCTGAATAGTTTTCTTTTAATATGCTGTTTCCTTGACGTATTGTTGACATTTAAGACAACTTACAACCACCTATTTATCCATATCCGCAGGAACTACAAGCCGTAATTCTCCTTTTGTAATCGAACCTGCTGTAATTAGAGTTTTGAACTCATCTTCGCTAATCGTTATCGACTTTGTTTTATTTCTCTCGTATTCAAATGTTGCAGATAACCAATTGTTTATTAATATCTCGTATTCAGCATATTTCGCATATTTATAACGTTTCAAGTCGTCAATAGTGCGTTTATTAAGTATGATATCGACATAACTTATCGGACCTTTAGGTTTCGATGGCTTATTTTGTGCAATTGATTGCTCTATTTTTTTTACCTCTACCGGATCTTCAGGCATTTGATCCGGATCTGCCATATTAAGCTCTTTTTCAGTAACCTCATCTCCATCTTCTTCAACTAAAAAGTTTGGAGTTCTAGCCCTCTCGGCCTCAATTAGATCCTTACTTTTTAATATAAGTATTGAGTTTAAATAATTGTCTGGACGGTATATAATGTAATGGTTATTTTCTGTATAAGACTCAGTTGTATATTGCCTCGGCTCAATTTTCTTACAACCAATTGGTGTTGCATTACAATTTACTTCTTCAACTTCCTTAGTCTTGATATTGATTTTTTTAAACTTATTTCTAAAAATATCGGTATTTGCATAAAAAAATTCACCTTCTGGATCAAAAGTACTGTTATACAACTCTATACGATTGTCATCCAAACGTAAGGAGACCAACTCTTCCCAAGTATAAAGTTTATAAACCTTTAAATAGGTATGTGAGGCTTTTTCAGCTCTGAAAGTTGCTACAAAATAGTTGTTGTATTTATCAACCATTATTTCAAGCACACTGCTTCTCTTATGTCTGGGTCCTACTATTCTTTTTTCGAATCTATACTTCTCTATTTTTTCCTCTCTCTCTGTTTTAACCTGTGATTTGGCACTAAAGGCAACGCCACACACTAACAAAACAACAAGAAAAATATTATTTATAGCTTTTTTCATATGTCTATAATTTTTTCAGTTTAGGGTCACAATTAACAATGTGCAATTAAGTCAAAAAGAGACCTCAAATTTATAATAAATTATCTAATCTACGCAATAATTTACTCATTGAAACCTTACTATCAACTATTTCAGTCAGCTTATCAATCGGGATACGTTCTTGCTTCATTGTATCGCGATCACGTAAAGTGACTGTGTTAGTATCTAATGTCTCATGATCGATTGTTATGCAATATGGCGTTCCAATAGCATCGTGGCGACGATATCTTTTACCTATGCTGTCTTTCTCATCGTATTGACAAACAAAGTCATATTTCAAATTATTAAATATTTCTGCTGCTTTTTCTGGTAATCCATCTTTGTTTACTAATGGGAAAACTGCGACTTTCACAGGTGCGAGCGGGGCAGGTATTTGCAACACAATTCGCGTATCTGATTTTCCTTCGCTTTCAAGAACCTCTTCTTTATAAGCGGCTGACAATATCAACAAAAACATTCTATCTAGCCCTATTGATGTCTCTACAACATACGGCACATAACTTGTATTTGTTTCATTATCATAATATTGCAACTTCTTACCTGAAAACTCTTGGTGTTGTTTCAAATCAAAATCGGTACGAGAATGTATTCCCTCAACCTCTTTGAAACCTATTGGGAATTCAAACTCTATGTCAGTTGCTGCGTTTGCATAGTGTGCAAGCTTTTCGTGATCGTGATATCTAAATCTACTTTCGTCAATACCCAAGTTTTGATGCCATGCCATACGTGCTTTTTTCCAGTACTCAAACCATTTGATCTCCTCGCCCGGCTTGACAAAAAACTGCATCTCCATTTGTTCAAACTCACGCATACGGAAAATAAACTGGCGTGCAACAATTTCATTACGAAATGCTTTACCAACCTGAGCTATCCCAAAAGGCAGACGCATACGTCCTGTTTTAGCAACATTCAGGTAGTTAACAAAAATGCCTTGAGCCGTTTCAGGTCTTAAATAAATTGTGTTTGCATCATCGCTAACTGAGCCTAATTTGGTTTCAAACATTAAGTTAAACTGGCGTACATCTGTCCAATTACGTGAACCACTTACAGGGCAGACGATTTGTAAATCTTCTATCAGCTTTTTAAATCCCTCTAAATCGTCTTTGTTTTGAACATCAGCCAAACGTTGTTGAATATTTTTGACTTCAGCCGAATAACCTAAAACACGTTGATTTGTTGTAACAAACTGTTCGCGATCGAAGCTGTCTCCAAAACGCTTTTGTGCTTTAGTTATCTCTCTATTAATCTTATCTTCAATTTTTTGAATATGTTCTTCGACTAAAACATCGGCACGATATCGTTTTTTTGAATCCTTATTATCAATCAACGGATCATTGAATGCTCCAACATGACCGGAAGCTTTCCAAATGGTTGGATGCATAAATATTGCTGAATCAATTCCAACAATGTTTTCATTAAGCATGGTCATTGTTTTCCACCAATATTCACGAATGTTAGATTTTAAAGCTACACCGTTTTGTCCATAGTCATAAACTGCGCTTAACCCGTCATAAATCTCACTCGACTGAAACACAAACCCGTACTCTTTCGAGTGGGCTATAATCTTCTTAAATAAATCTTCCTGTATCATTGTTATTTTTAAGCTTTTAAAATCGAGTGCAAAAATAAACTAAAATTTATGTTTAATTGCAAAATAACGCCGAATATACAATTATAGTACCTACATATCACACTGTTTTTGATAAATAACATATCATTAAGAAAAGATAAAGCAGAATTAAAGTCAGGTTTTCGAGTGTAAAGTTTAGGTTGGCATGTTCGTTGTAGCAGTCCAAAAACAGTTATTGATTTTTATAAAAGTACTCCTTTTGTTGTCTATAAAAATTCTGTAACTTGCAACGTTTTTTTTAATTTATAAATATAATAAATCAAAAGTTTTTTAACAATATGACAATGAGAAAGTTAATTTTTATTTTGCCGGTATTGCTTATTGCGGTATCGTGCGCTGACAAAGCAAAAGAGAAAATCGTGTATCCCGAAACCGCAAAAGTTGATACGGTTGACATCTATTTTGGGCATGAAGTTGCTGACCCTTATCGTTGGCTTGAAGATGACAACTCGGAACAAACCAAAAACTGGGTAAATGCACAAAACGAAGTGACCCAAAACTATTTGTCTAAAATCCCATTTCGCGATTACATTAAAAACCGATTGACTGAACTTTGGGACTATCCACGTAATTCTGCTCCATTTAAAAAAGGTGGTTACTATTTTATTTTCAAAAATGACGGATTACAAAATCAAAGTGTAGCTTATTATACACGTTCACTTGACGAAGAACCGAAAGTTTTGCTCGACCCAAATCTTTTAAGCGATGATGGCACTGTTTCGTTGACTGAATTCTCGGTATCAGAATGCGGAAAATATTTAGCATATGGAATTTCAAGAGGAGGCTCAGACTGGAATGAGTTTTTTGTAAAAGATATTGAGACAGGAGAAGATTTAAAAGAGGATCATATCCAATGGGTAAAATTCTCAGGTGTCACATGGTACAAAAATGGATTTTATTACTCACAATATCCTGAACCAAAAGCAGGAGATGAACTTAAAGGTGTTAATGAAAACAATAAAGTTTACTATCACGAGATTGGTACTCCACAGTCGAAAGATAAATTGATTTACGAAGATACAAAAAATCCAAACTGGAGTTTTTATGTAGACATTACTGAAGATATGAAATATATGGGTATATCAGTAACCGAATCCACCACAGGCAATGCTTTATATATCAGAGACATAAAAACACAAAAGCAAACTGTTTTGGTTGACAATTTTGAATCGTCCTATTATATAGTTGACCATATCAACGGTAAACTCTTGATTATGACCAATAATAATGCACCAAAATATAAGATTGTAGCTGTTGATCCACATAACCCAGAACGTGAAAACTGGGTTGATTTTATACCTGAGGCAGAAGGTGTATTAAATGGCATTTCATTAGTTGGTGGCAAAATAATTGCTTCTTATATGGAAGATGCACACTCTAAAATTCGCATTTTCGATTTATCTGGTAAATATCTATACGACATAGACAACCAAGAAGTTGGAAGCATTGGCGGTTTTAGTGGAAAAATAGAAGATAACGAAACTTTCTATACCGTAACATCATTTACAACCCCTGCAACCATATACAGATATGATGTAGCCTCTAATAAATCAGAACTATATGAAAGTTCAGCTGTTGATTTTGATGCTTCAAAATATGAGACAAAACAGATTTTTTATACAAGCAAAGATGGAACAAAAGTCCCGATGTTTATTGTACACAAGAAAGGTCTTAAGTTAGATGGGAACCGTCCTACCCTACTATACGGTTATGGTGGTTTCAACATCAGTTTAACACCTTCTTTCAGCATCACACGACTTATTTGGCTTGAAAATGATGGTGTATTTGCAATGGCTAACACTCGTGGTGGTGGCGAATATGGCGAAACATGGCATAAAGCTGGAACAATACTTCAAAAACAAAATGTTTTCGATGATTTTATTGCAGCAGCAGAATATCTAATCGACAACAAATATACAAGCAACAAACGTTTGGCTATTCAAGGCGGATCCAACGGAGGACTTCTTGTAGGAGCAGTAGCCAACCAACGTCCAGATCTGTTTGCAGTTGCATTCCCAGCAGTCGGAGTTATGGATATGCTTCGTTATCATAAATTTACAATTGGTCGCTATTGGGCAACTGATTACGGCACAAGCGAAGATAGCGAAGAGATGTTTCTTTATTTGAAAGGATACAGCCCTCTACACAATGTTAATCCTGAAACATATCCGGCAACACTAGTAACTACAGCCGATCACGACGACCGCGTTGTTCCTGCCCACTCATTCAAATATATTGCAGCACTGCAAGCCACATACACCGGCAATAATCCTGTTTTAATAAGAATAGACACAAAAGCAGGGCACGGTGCAGGGAAACCAACATCAATGGTTATCCAAGAGTATGCTGACCTGTGGGCGTTTGCATTCTATAATATGGATTTTAAACCAGTTAATAACAATTAACAATTACGAATTACGAATGGGACACAGATAACACGGATTAAACTGATTTGCACGGATAAAAATCTGTGTGAATATGTTACATCTGTGTCATCTGCGTTCTACTAACTTTTAACTTTACTAACTTTATAAACTTTTAACTATATTTACTATTTTTGGGTTTTATAAGACTAAAGCACCAAAATATAATGTTATATAATAATCGCTATATGAAATTTTTAGCCATCAACAAATCAGGATTTAAAGCGTCTATCACCATATTATTAATGGTCTCTATTTTTTTCAATGCGAAATCACAAAGTATAAAAAGAGACTCTCTAACATTAACTACACTATCAGCAAATGTAGGCTTCTGTTACCCAATGGGTGATTTAAATAACAGATACAACTTTTTTGGTCAAGCTGGATCATCTTTTATGATGAAATTCAAAAACAATATCTCTTTATCAGCAGAGGGTTTAGTACTGTATGGAACTGGCTACAAAGGCGAAGACCCATTAAGATTAATCTTAAACTCAAACGGCACCCTTACAAACGAATATGGGCAACCTGCTGAGTTTTCGAGAGGTATGAGAGGAATGCAAATAACCACAAAAGTTGGGTATATTTTCTCAAAATATGCACATAATCCCAACTCGGGTATTACAGTCTCTTTGGGCGGAGGATTCTTTCAATCGAAATACTGGATTGATCAACGTGGTAACAACATACCACAAATTATGGGTGACTATGTAAAAGGTTATGATAGATTGTCGAACGGCTTCGCTTTAACTCAATTTGTTGGCTACACCTATTTTCACAATAAAAACTTTTGGAACTTTTTTATTGGTGTAGAATTTACCGAAGCTTGGACACAAAACCGTCGCAGCTGGGATTTTACGTTAATGCGTAAAGACGATAGTCGTTACAATGAGTTTATGGCGACAATTAAAGCTGGATGGATAATTTCGTTTATCAAACGAGAAGCCGAAGATATTTATTATTACTAAAATTCTGATAATGCGACTATTATATACCCTTAGCATTAGTTTATACAGCTTGGCTATTAGGTTAGTCTCAGTAAAAAACCAAAAGGCAAAACTGTGGGTTGATGGTCGTAAGAACTGGAAACAGGGCTTAAAAAATGCCATGAAAAACAACACTAAACCTGTTGTATGGGTGCACTGTTCTAGCTTAGGGGAATTTGAGCAGGGACGGCCTGTTATTGAATCTATCAAAGAAAAAAGTGACAATCTATTTATATTGTTAACTTTTTTTTCACCATCGGGATATGAAATCAGAAAAAAATATGCTCACGCTGATTATGTGTGTTATTTGCCCTCAGACACAATTACCAATTCAATAAATTTCGTAACGATTGCCAATCCTACAGTTGCTCTTTTCGTAAAATATGAGTTTTGGTATAATTATCTAAAAGTGTTGAAAAACAGAGATATACCTGTTTGGTTAATATCAGGAATATTTCGTCCTAGCCATCACTTTTTTAAATGGTGGGGATTTTGGTTCCGCAAACAATTAAACTGTTTTGACCATTTTTTTCTTCAAAATCAAGCATCAGCACAACTACTCGATAGAATTAATATAAAAAACTACACTATTGGTGGCGATACCCGCTTTGACAGAGTTATTGAGGTTGCCAAAAGCGGCAAAGAGATAGAGATTGCCAAAACGTTTAAAAACAATAAGTTTACAATAGTTGCGGGTAGTACTTGGCAAGCAGATGAAGATATTTTAACAAGATATATCAACGAATCGGATAACGATTTCAAATATATAATTGCACCACACGAAATAGACAAAGAGCATGTGCAGCAAATTGTCTCAAAAATATCTAAAAAAACCATAAAATACTCCGAAGTTAATACCAATACCGACCTATTGAGTGCAAAAGTTTTAATAATAGACAACATAGGAATGTTATCAACGCTTTATAGATATGCCGATTTAGTCATGATTGGTGGTGGTTTTGGGAAAGGAATTCACAATATTCTTGAACCTGCTGTTTTTGGTATTCCTATAATTATAGGTCCTAATTATCAAAAATTCAATGAAGCTGTCGAACTTGTGAAACGAGAAACAGTTTTCACAATAAAATCTTATAATGAGTTTTCAGAACTTGTAAACAATTTATCGGGAGACAAGGTTAGATTAAAGAAAATTTTTGAAACTCAAAATCAATATATTAAAGCAATGTCGGGGTCAACTACCATTATCGTAAACAAACTTCTTTCAATTACTGAAACCCTTTAAAAAATACGATATCAACCGATTAATACGCTCTGTATTTGCTTGTTAACACACAATTGTTACAATTTGTTAATAATTGTTTTTGTAAAATTTATCGCATTACATTAAATTCGCAAGACTGTTTTTTGAGAGTTTTACCTTATAATTATACAACAAGAATTCAGTCATTTACTGGTTATATTGCTTATTAAGTGTAACAATAAAACCAAATAATTAAGTAGAATTTAACAACACTAACGATAAAACTTAATATAATAATGCTAACGGATGAAATAATAGCCCCTAAAAGCAATACAATGCGGAAAACTTATTCAAATGAAGAGGCAGCAGAAGCGACCTTAGCCTATTTTAAAGGCGACCAATTAGCGACATCGGTATGGCTAAACAAATATGCTTTAAAGGATTCTTTCGGCAATTTGTATGAAAAAACTCCAGATGATATGCATTGGCGTATTGCAAATGAAATTGCTCGTATTGAAGCAAACTACCCAAACCCAATGACCGCGGAGGAGATTTTTGAAGCCCTAAAAGATTTCAAATATATAGTTCCACAGGGTAGTCCTATGGCGGGAATTGGTAATAATTTTCAGGTAGGCTCCCTTTCAAATTGCTTCGTTATTGGAAATAAAGGAAACTCCGACAGCTACGGAGGAATAATGAAGATTGACCAAGAGCAAGTTCAACTAATGAAACGTCGTGGAGGCGTTGGTCACGATCTGTCGCATATACGTCCTGCGGGTAGTCCTGTGAAGAATTCAGCTCTCACTTCTACCGGATTAGTTCCTTTTATGGAGCGTTATTCAAATTCGACCCGCGAAGTGGCACAAGATGGTCGAAGAGGGGCTTTGATGCTTTCAGTTAGCATAAAACATCCTGATGCTGAGCATTTTATTGATGCAAAATTAGAACAAGGTAAAGTAACCGGTGCTAATATATCTGTAAAAATTGACGACGATTTCATGCGCTCTGTTATTGATGGTAAACCGTACGTACAACAATATCCCGTTAAAAGTCATAACCCTACTGTAAGCCGTGAAATAGATGCACAAAGCTTGTGGAACAAAATTGTACACAACGCATGGCGATCAGCTGAGCCAGGGATACTGTTCTGGGATACAATACAAAGAGAGTCAATACCCGATTGCTACGCAGATTTTGGTTTTGAAACTGTTTCAACAAACCCTTGTGGTGAAATTCCATTGTGCCCTTATGATAGCTGTCGATTATTGGCAATAAATCTGTATGGATATGTAAAAAATCCTTTTACTCCACAAGCCGAATTTGATTTCGAACTATTTAAAAAACATACAACCATCGCACATCGAATGATGGACGACATTATAGATCTTGAAATTGAAAAAATTGATACCATACTTCACAAAGTAAACAGCGACCCCGAAACTGAGGAGATAAAAAGAGTTGAAAAACAGTTATGGTTAAATATTAGAAAAAAAGCAATCGAAGGACGTCGCACCGGTATTGGTATAACAGCTGAAGGTGACATGCTTGCAGCTATGGGATTACGCTATGGTAGCCCAGAAGCAATTGAATTTTCAGTTGAAGTACACAAATTTTTAGCTCTAAGTGTTTATTCAAGTTCTGTTGATTTGGCAAAAGAACGTGGACCTTTCACAATATACGACGCTGAAAGAGAGTGTGACAATCCGTTCATTCTTAGAATTAAAGAAGCAGATCCAGAACTATATAAACGAATGGTTGCACACGGTCGCAGAAATATTGCAATGTTAACAGTTGCTCCTACGGGAAGCACAAGCATTCTAACGCAAACAACATCGGGAATTGAGCCTGTTTTCAAGCCAATATATCGCCGTAATCGCAAAGTGAATCCAAACGAAAAAGATGTAAAAGTATCATTTACCGATTCAGTTGGTGATAGTTGGGAAACGTTTACTGTAATTCACCATAAATTTATAGAATGGATGAATGCAGCTGGCTACAATATCGATGACGTAGAAAAAATGGAAGAGTCTGAGTTGGAAGAATTGGTTGCTAAATCACCATATTACAAAGCCACTGCCAATGATGTTGATTGGGTTAGCAAGGTACATATGCAAGGGGCAATACAAAAATGGGTTGACCACAGCATAAGCGTTACTGTTAACCTCCCAGAAAACATTACCGAAGAGATGGTTGGAAAAGTATATTTTGAAGGATGGAAATCGGGATGTAAAGGTATTACTGTATATCGTGAAGGTTCAAGAGTTGGTGTCTTAGTTTCAAACACAAAAGAAGAGAAACCCACTTCTACACAAGAACTCAAACGACCAAAAGAGTTATGTAGTGATGTGGTGAGATTCAAAAATGGCACAGAAGATTGGATTGCTTTTATAGGTTTATTAGACGACCGCCCTTATGAAATATTTACCGGTCTTGCCGAAGAGGATGTTTTACCAATCCCAAAAGGTATTGATAAAGGTAAAATCATCAAAAACAAAGATGAGGAAAACGTTACAAGGTACGACTTCCAATATATCAACAAGTTTGGATACAAGACAACTATTGAAGGATTATCTCATAAGTTCAATCCTGAGTTTTGGAACTATGCAAAACTTATTTCAGGCGTACTAAGATACGGCATGCCCATTGAAAAAACTGTTCCTCTCATTAGCTCACTTCACTTTGATAACGAGTCAATCAACACTTGGAAAGCAGGTGTTGCCAGAGCTTTGAAAAGATATATTCCTGATGGCACAGAAGCTAAAGGAGAAGTATGCAAAAACTGCAAGTCGCACAATATTGTATATCAAGAAGGTTGCTTAACATGTAACGACTGTGGCTCATCGGAATGTGGTTAATTTTTTACATCGTACCAAAAAGTCACCTAAAGCATTTTAGGTGACTTTTTTATATTATAACAATTGTAATTTTAAAATAGTCCTATCTTTTTAAAATTTTACAATGGTAAATACCGATGTAACAAACACATAGTTCAAACGAACGATAATGAAGTTTGGACTATAGTAGTTGTCAAATCGGTATTATATCACTAAATGTCAACACATTCTCATTATTACTCACACAACATATTTCTGCTATAGCAACGTGATTTTTATTAAGTGGAGGTGTTAACGCTATCAAGCCACCTTGCAACTTATTTTTACTCCATTGCGGACTGTTTGAATTTATAAAGCCTATAATATCATTGTTGGGAACACAGGTTTTATTTATAATTCTGAACCTACCTACATGATTATCCGCAATCCACGGCAACAAATAGTGAGCTGCCAGTCCCATATTCTGTCTTAAGTTTATTTCAACGCACGGATGTAAAAACAATTCGCCATTTTGGTGTTCACACAAAAACATATCTACTCCCAAATAACCATTGTAGTAATTTCCAATTTCAAGTTTTTTTAGTGCATCGGATAAAATATCAGCGATTAGCCCGATATCAATATCGTTAACGAACTGCTTGACTTTCGGCAAAACCTCAACTCCACCGATAAAATTACACTCATATCCACCTTTCGAATTGCATGAAAATGCTCCGAAAGCTACTCTCCTACATTGTGCTTTATCGTTATAAAACTGTATTGAAAAATGGTTTAAAATATTAAAAAAGGGCTCTACCATAACATAACCGCTCTGTTTTATGGCTCCTAAAATCCAATCGACATTTTGTCTGTTTAAAACTGGTTTTTGCAACATTACTATCCCCTTACCTGACGAGCTATGAGGCGATTTAACTACAATTTTTTTATTTAATTTCAAAAAATCGTCAATCTCGGCAACTTTACATGCTTTTACAGGAAACATGTTATCGGGTATTAACTTTTCGCGATTCGGATAGTCTTGTACTATGAATTTTAATGCCTTCAATGCTGTTTCGCGCCCGTAAACGGATTTATGTTTTGATGTCCATCTATAATTGGGTAAATTAAGATCAATACTAGGCGATAGTCGTATTATCTCTTCTACTCTTTTAATCATTCTTGGACTCCAACCCCACGGTGTAATATCTTCTATAACAACCTCTTGAGACTTGATTAATGACATCAAATCTTCCTTTTTCAAAAATTTAGGTAGTGGTATTTCTCGCGAAGAGAACGACTCAAGCCAATTTTTATCAGGGATATTATCAACCAGCACGTAATCATCGGGGGAGGCGAATAAAAACGGTAAAGTATCTAAATTGCTTTCAAACTCGGCTAAATATTTCGAAGGAATATAGCCCTTACCTCCATCTGCTATGGCCAATTCATTGGTTGGGTTGAATATATATAGTTTAGACACGGACAATCAATTATCAATGTGCAATTAGCAATGAACAATTATTTAGTTAAAAGTTTGTAAAGCGGTGTACTCGATCTCTGAACCTGTCGAAGTGGGCGAAGCCGAAGTGTTAAAAGCAATTGACTGTTAGCTATTTTTAAACGAACAATTATTAATGGGCTAATAGTTTACTAATTAGCCCATTAACAATTGTTCATTGTTAATTGTTAATTGTTCATTGCTTGATCACTCTTTGAACAACATGTTTATCGTTTTTAGAAATCTTCAACATGTACAATCCGCTAGCATATTGACTTAAATCAATTGTTGGATCTAAAGGATTGTATTCATATTCGAGCAACACAGCTCCATTGTAGTTGTATAAAGAAATATGTATATTTTCACCGCCCCCGGGAATAATAATATTTGCTGAACCTGTAGTAGGATTCGGATAAACCATTATAGACTCCAATGGGTCATTTTCTCTATCTGATGTTACACTTACAACTTTTGAATAAGAGTACAAGCCATTAAAATCAACCTGTTTTAGCCTATAGTAGTTCGTTCCCGCTTTAGGAGCATCGTCTGTATATGCATAGTCGATTGCTTGAGTGCTACTACCATTTTGCGCTTTAGAATAAACAGTACCTATTTTGGTAAAATCTTTCATATTATCAGACCTTTCAATTTCGAAATGGCTGTTGTTGTGTTCTGTTGCGGTTATCCAAGTAAGGAGAGTTTGTCCGTTATACAAATATGCTTTAAAGTTTATAAGCTCAACAGGTAGCGGGTTGTCTCCTGTTAAAGACCCAAAAGTAAAATAATTATTAGGTCTGGTGGTGCTTACACCAGATTTAATAGAACCTGTGTTAGTGTCAAAAGAGGTGCCTCCATTACCTTTATCCGTCCATGTTCCATCAAAATATGCAACTCTTAAGTCTGGTAAATTTGAAGTATTAATATTGCTTAATGAGACATTTTCAGTATGTAGTGTAACGTTACATTCCGCATCGTTTGTTGTATTTTGTAGGTACCAGTGCTCTACTTCACTAGCGTTATTTAATGGTACGCTTACATTGTCAGGTTCGCTGTATTTTCCAATATGATACTGCGCTTTCATTGTTATCGTAGATTTTGCTGCTACAATATCCGAAATTCCAATTCTTGCCCAACGGTCTCCAGCACCAACTGGGAACGTAAAGTCGGTGTTACCAATTTTCTGCATAGGACCATCGACATAAGAGTTAGCATTACCTGGAGTAGTACTTGCTGTATTCGCAAGTGTAAGAATATTTGTATCATCAGTTTTTACAATGCCACTTGTTAGTGTAAGTGCACCAGATATGTTAACTTTAGTTTCAAGGATAACAGATTCACCTTGTTTTTCAACAGTTAAATTACTGAAATTAAACCCTGTGTTATCTATTAATTTTTGTTCATTTCCTCCAGTCAACCTGATGGTTGCATTAGATGATGTAAATGTTCCTCTATTAATTATATCTCCAGCGATTGAGAATATTCCGTTGTTATGGGTTAAAGAGGCTCCTGTCTCAACTTCAATTGTCTTAACAGATGAAGACGTGCTAACTATAGGCATACGCGCAGCTCTTACGGGTATAAACGCATCAATTGCTAACGATGGCAAGTATCCACATGCCCAGTTACCTAAACTTTCCCATGCTGTCGATACTTCACCCGACCATATATTGTTACCCACTGATACAGCAATAACACTACTCGTATCTCTACATCCTTTGTTTGTAGTACCCACAACATATATTTCGTCATTGTGCTGTAAACTTGTTGTTGCGTATGACGTAGATTCAGAACTTTGAACTGATAAGCCATTTATAATAAAATTAAAACTGTTGGCCAAAGCTGCTGCATCTGATGCTGTGAAGTTCGCCTGTGTCCCTTGACAAAGAATATGGTCGGTATCATCAATAGCTAATAGAACATCAGGATTTTGCACAGTAACGTCAACTGTTCCTGGATTTGGTGGCATTCGCAGTTCACATCCAAGATTATATGCTCTAACATAGAAGTTTTCTGTTGCTAGTAATGGATCTGTATTAAGCTGTAGATTACCCCCATTTCCTGATAAATACGGACCCACGTTAATACCACTACTATTATTTACAAGTTGATAATTGACACCCGATTCCGAATTTATAACCGTAATTTGTCCTGCCAAGTTTTGGCAAACTTCATCGCCCAGTAAAGTTCTTTGAGTCGGTTGTTTAGATACTTGTATATTTAAAATATCTTCAGATTTTGTTGTAGTGTTTTTAATTTGCTCTTCAACTTTAACATAACCCGCATTTGTTGGACTATCCCATGTCACTATTATTTGAGCTTTATCGGAAACCCAACTGTCGCATCCTTGACAAACTCCTCCAACTACCGTCCAAAAGTATTCATTTGATGGATTATAATTAGTGGTATAAGTTCGTATTTCTCCTTGACAAATATTCGTTTCATCATGTGGATTTATATACGGTGCTGGCATATTTTGTACATTAATAGTAATTTCATCATATGCAAAACAGCCTGAACTACTCGTTTCTGTAACTTTTAGGACATAAACTCCAGTAGTACTGTTAAAATTAATTTTTGCTTCATTTGCTGTTGGAGTAATTGTTCCTCCTGAAGCACCTACCCACTCCCACAAATAAACACTTCCATCGTGAAGAGGTGTTGTATAGGTTCGTTCCTCACCTAGTGCAACAATTGCTGCACCTGAAATAATTGGCTTATGAGTCAATTTTACTGTAATTTTCACACTATCTGGTCTTACAAAACCTGCAGTTGCTCCACCATCTCCTGATACCGAAACAAGTTTCAAAACATATGGAGTTGCTGAATATCCTCCCATACTAAGTCCATTCAATGTTATTACAAATTGTGAAGTTTCAATATTATTCTCAGTAAATTCTCTTGTATATTCTCCAACTGTCTTATAAGTCAGTCTATAAGGCGGGTTTCCCGTTAGTTTAACAGGTACCATTACGTAATCTGTTTCATTATCGCAAATAGACCATGAAGTTGTATCATCAATTATTGCAGTAACTCCAATTGCTCCAATTGAGTATGTGTGACCAACTTGTGTCACGGACTGTGGTACAAATGTATAAACATTTCCAGATGTAGCTGTTCCACTTACTCTGTCTCCAATGGGAGTCCACATATCAGCTTCGTTTTCAACAACTCTCAGCAAATTTCTTCCAGAACTTGAATATGTATATTCTGGGAATGACACTCCGTCATAACGAAGATAAATGTTTGCCTCTGAATTAACATCAGGTCCTATTACACGCCAGTATTCATTATCACTAACTGCAGTCAACGGTATTGCTAAATTTGTTATCTCTGTTGGATATGTTGGACTTGGATCTGTGTTAAAATATTGTGCTGTCCAGTACTGTTGCGATGATGTCGCCCTAGTCAATCTGATAACTCCTAAACGTCCGTCGTTTCCTGTCGGGAAGTTGAACGATTGTCCAGATAATATTCGCTTTTTAACAGGTCCATCAACAAACGAAGTGTTTTTAACTCCTACGACGGCTTGACTTATTGAAGTGTTCGAAAGTATTACTTCTCTATTTTCTGCCGAATGGATAACTCCTTTTGTTAATCTAAGAGTTTTCATAATCTCTATGGGATTGTTAGTTATAACGAGACCTGCACTATTTTGCATAGTAAGGTTATTGAATTTTTCTTTAGCAGACACAGTCATATTTTGTGTCTCTGTTCCTTCAATAAATACTGTTCCCGTTCCTGCAATAAAGCTATTTTCTGTTGTGTTTTCGTTTATCCAATCTCCTGAAATATAAATACTTCTATTGTGATTAGAGCTGTTTAGCTTTGTTCCATTTTTAATTTCAAGCCTACCTCTAACTCTAAGGTCATCAGCACTCATATTTTTTTGCCCAAGACCCGATAATATTAAGTTGTTAAATGGCTTACTATAATTTCCAGGTTTTAGAGGCATAGTAGCCGTAATTGAACCTGTAAGCTCAACCTCTGTTCCCATTGTATTAAAGAACTCTTCATATTCACCCGCCGGAAATACAAAATATCCTTCATCTGTTGACTCTATTACTATTTTTCCTGTTCCATATACATTTCCTAAGTTGTGAAATACAGTTTTGCCACAATTTAATACTCCATTAACCTCTACTGAAGCCTGCATCTGCTGATTTACACTTATTACCATTGTGTGTCCTGCTGCAATAACTATCGGATTACCATGTGGGGGAACTGAAGCTAAATGAGTGTCGTCATCATGTCCAACTGTTGACCAGTTGTCTTGTTCAATCCAATTATCGTTTAATCTGTTGTTTCTACTATAATAAGTTGGCAACGATATAAAATTAGCTGGATATCCTGCTGTAAAATCTCCAGTAGCATAATTAACATTTAAAACTTCAATAGTTTTTTCGACTGCATTAACTTTCCCGGGGTGACCATCATTACCTAAGTTATTCCACAGATATGTATCATAGTGGTATAATCCTACAACATATTGGTCTATGGTTCCTAATACATCTTCCTCTATATATTGATATTTATGTGTAAGCTGCAAATCTGTTCCAAAACCTGTAGCATTAACACTCCAGTAATATTGAAGTTCATTACCTGCTACGTCATATAATGCAGGATGCTCTCTATTAACCGGTCTGACGGTAATAGCTCCTGGTGTACCTGTAGTGACAGTATAAGTAGCAGGCGTATATTTACCTCCTGTACCTATAGGTATTGTAAATTGAGATGATGTAACTGATGAGAACATTTTCCTAACTCCTAAATCACTTAAAACACCATTTAACATAATCATCTTGCTATTATCAAATGCACCCTCTACAGTTGCGTTTACACCTAACGTTAACAAATAGTCATCGATATATAAAAGTCCGTTCTCTAATATGAGTCTTCCATTTATGGTTGTATTGTCTAAAAGACTGATACCGTGTGAATTGTCAATAATTATATTTCCATAAGTTGCTCCATAACCCCTCAGTTTTTGGTTTTTCATCCCTACTAAATTTATACCACCTGATGATTGGCTACTTACATGTATTGAGGTATTTACTATGTCTCCTGCTGCATATACAAAGTTACCTCCATCAATAAGAGTTCCACTTCTAATTTCCAAAGTATTATTAACTCTTACCGTGGTGTTTTCAAGCAGTGAAACTGAACTTGTTGGTTCAATTACCAGGTTTGCAAAATTTGTTAAGTTGTTCTCTGTACCGGTAATATTTTGTATATTTCCACTAAAAATGGTGGTTTGTGTGTTTGTCCCTGGTTGATAACCACCTTCAGTTAGGTTTGTTGATGCAGAAGTGTTTTTATTAACGATGTTTCCTTTTAAAGTAACGTTCAATCCATTAGCTATAAATTGAGAAGCTTCATTGATCAATAGTTCACCTTTCACTGTAATAGCGTACACATTAGTTGTCAGAAGCTGTGGTATAATCTCGTTACCAACTGTTAAATCCCAAACTGGTGATGACGCTATCATTTTAAAATTATAATTTGCTATTGATGTTGGTAACCCAAATTTTATCATACCACCTGTTACACTTAATGAATCGGGTTTTAGAACAACATCCCCAAAGGTGGTTCCTGCAACTGATGGACGATCAAACTGCAATGTTCCTCCTGACATTTCAAAACTACCTAAATTATCTATCTCAAATAACCCACGGGTCGCTATACGACTCTTTCCGTATATGGTAGTTGTACCACCTGATTGCCTATAGTGCAGATTACCAGTTGTTACAGCTGTTAACCTCCTAATTTGCCCATTAACGTGCAGCTCTCCATCTTCTACAATTATCTCAGGGTTACCAGCCGCTACATACTCGATAGAATGGTTAGTATTATACATACTGTTTCCAATAAACATTTTTCCACCAAGCACCTCTAACCTTCCTGCCAGACAAAGTTTGCCACTACCAGAAACAGTACTAGTTGCTATTCTGACATTCCCATCAACAACAGAAAGTGCTGCTGTATGTGGAATAGTAAAATCTGTATTTCTGTAAGTAATCACTAAATCTGCCTCAGCACGATTTACTCTAAATGTACCGTTTTTTAACTCTAAAAGAGGATTAGCTTGTGCAACCGTAATGGGAGCCAATAAAGTGACTACGGCATTGCGGTTTGTACCTTTGTCAACAATTATCCAATAAAAGAAATATTGACCAGTACCATCTATAACCGTATTTTGTACGCCTTTGAATATTGCCTCCATGCTGCCACCCGTCGCATTGTTTAACCCTAACGTACCATCGTTTATAATGTCACCATATATATGCAACCTGTTATCTGCAGACGTTGCCGAAACTGTAAAACGAGCTCTGTTTGTAGTTAGCATCAAATCACCATAAACGATAATATCTTTCTGCGTATTATTTACAACAAAAGTCGGATTGTCTATAATAAAATCTCCTTTTACTACCAACTCCATTTTATTAGTACCCGAGATATTTATACTACTATTGCCATAACTATTGCCTGTACACAATATATTTTCTAATATTGTCAATTTTTCGAGCGATGGTAGCTGAATATTATGATTTGTACCAATTCTTAATACCAAATTTCTATATTGGTTTAATTTCAATCTTGCAGCATCATCTGACTCTATTGGTATAACTATATCTGCATTATTTGTATAATACTCTACAGTTCCGCCATTGGGTCCAAGAAAATCGCCGAAATCACCGGCAGGGAAATAGTTTGAGCTTGATATTTTAAGTGTTCCCGCTCCATCGATTTTCTCTTCAGGGATTGACGAGAAATCGTGTCCTGTTGTATTTGTTATATCCAAGGTGGTGCCTGCAAGTAACCTTAGTCCTCCTGCACGCTTGCCATTACTATTTATTTGGACGGTATGACCCTCGCCAATAATTACGAGAGTAGTTTCGTTTGGTATCTGTGAAGCTGGAACTCCGTCGTGACCTGTTTCAGACCACGTACTTGTGCTATCCCAATCCCCGTTTTCACGACTGTACAGAACAGGTATAGAACCAAAAGCTTCAATATAACCTGCAGTATGATCACCATTTGCTGTTGGTTGATTGGCAAAAGTAATTGTATTAGTTGCGGTGTTTATTGCTGTAGGGTCGTTCAAATAAATCCATGAGTCGCCGTGTCTATATACTGCTGCAACATAGTTTGCCTCTATTCCTGAAATAAAATAGTCATTGTATGTAAATCTTAATCTAAAAGCATTACTGCTAACACCTTCAAAACCCGTAGTTGTATTTTTCCAATACGTACTTAATGATAGATTTTGTGCTAACGGATGGTGTTCCTTAACAGGTCTCGAAGTAACCGTCCCTTCTACGGCTCCACTATACTCTATTGTGGAAGGCATATAATAATATGTAGAGTTGTCACTAACATAAAAACCATAAGGCAATAGTATTATTTCCGAACCTGAACCACTAAATAGTTTGGTTATTCCTCTATCTGATCCAAAGCCATTGGTTAAAATCATTTTATTATTATTAAATATCGCCCCAGTACCTAATGCAGAGTAAACTGCTGCATTTTCACCAAGGATAAGTCTGTTTGAACCCAAATTAACTCTTATGTTACTAACCAAACTAAATGCACCGTTAATTTGAATGTCTGATGATACTGTGAGTTCTCCACCTGTTTTATTTACCGCTAAATTATTAAACTTACCATTACCGTCGCCGGAAATATCTTGGTTTCCTGTGCCATTTAAAACAATTCTTCCAGCAGCACCTGAAGGTCTAATATGGGTTCCGCTGTTGATAATGTTACCTGCAACATTTACAATCTTGGTATTATCACGTAGTGCCGACTCGGTTCCAATCTCAAAGTCATTTCTTACGTTAAATATGCTTGCTGTTCCTGCTAAATTTAACTCCGAGCCATTAATTATTGACATCTTATATAATCCGCTTGTTATTGTGCCCGAGTTTGAAAATGTTTGCACTCCCGAACCATTAAAAATGGTGTTATTTGTTAAAGGAGTATATGTAGTTCCACTATTAATGATAAAGTCCTTTCCAACAATAACATCAACACTACTTTCGCCCGAATTTAAAACAGCTTGATTTTCAAGTGTTAAATTATTCAACACAACAAGAGGTTGAGCACTCATTGCAGGAATATAAGTTGTAGAATTCCCCGGATATCCTTTTGGCTGAGCAGAAAAGGTACTTGATGATGATATAATATTCAAATCCCAAAATGGCATAGTTGAATTTATATAAGAATTACTACTACCTGTTACATGTATATTTACTGTACCACCAGTAATATTTACATTATTAGGATCTGCTCCAATCAACACACTAAAGTATCGACCACCATAATTTGGCCAATATCCATAACCAGTTGGGTTAGGTGCAAGAATATTTATAGTACCTCCGGAAATATTAATTGCATTGGTCGCATAAGGCATTGTAAAAGTACCATAAACACTCATGCCATCTAAGTTAGGCAACCCAGAACCTCTTAAATTTACTACTCCTCCTGACATAGTAAAAGAACCCCTATGTGTTCCTGGTTGATACGATGTTCTAATAATTTCTGTACTTAAATTACCCCCTTCAATAAAGATCTGCCCAGTTATACGAACAACAAAACCCTGCTTGCTATTGTCTAAAAAATTTGAATTCCCCGTTTGCTTGTAGCCACCATATAACAAAAATGTAGAGCCATCACCAGTAGTACTATTTGAAAAGTCTACTGTTGCACCATCTAACCAAAGCATTGCATCTTCATCAATATAATAAACTAAGTTAGTACCACAAAGCGAAGGTATAACTATATTATTACCCAATCTCAGTGTTCCTACAAGTATATCTAATGCCTTACGGTTTGTTATATTTGGGGGATAACCTGTTGCATCTAGATTATTTCTACCAAATAGTTTAAAATTACTTGTACTCGAGGCATCAATATTTAGTATATAAGTTTGGTCTATTCCCTTATTTACCACAATTCTATAAAATTCGGTTACGCCATTACACTTTACATACTGGTCTTTTGTTGCATTATCAAAATATACATCAACATGCCTATTGTTAGAACCAGTATAATCAGGTTGTGACAATAGTGAAAATTTCACTTGACCATAATTTACAAAATCGCCACTAATAATAAAATCATGCACCCCAGTAACATTTCCCACCTCTATTTTCCCTGAAGTTTCTACAGTAACATTTTCTTTTACAGACAGCGTTCTATTTCCTGAAGCACTAATCTGAAATGTTCCTTGTTTAATTGTAAAATTACCATTAATTGTCATATTGTCATTAATGGTAGCCGTACTTAAATTTGGGAGGTTTATTATTAGGTTATTATAAACTTTTCTATCAAAGGTGAAGTTACTTGAATTGTAATACTCCACAGTGCCTCCTCCTGCTGCTACAAAACTATCAAAATCGCCAGTTGGGAAGGTCGTTGAAGCCAACTTTATAGTTCCTTGTCCAACAACTACATTAAAGTTATGTCCTGTAGTAGTTCCTATATCCAACTCTCCTCCCTCGTTAAGCTGCAATGAGTAAGCCACTTTACTATCTTCATTAATAGTTACGGTACGACCATTTAGTATTACTACCCTATCATAAGTACTAGGAACACCTCCACCTTCCCACACTGAACCTGAAGGGTCGGTTGTCCATGTTGTACTGTTTTTCCAATCACCCGACTGATAAGAGTAGTACGTTGTAATAGGCTCTCGTAGTGTCCACTGAACATCAATATTTATTACGTTTGATACTGTGAAAAAATCATTATATATGTCAACAAACCCATTACTAACAGCAGTCCAAGTTACTCCATTTAAAAACATGGGTTTGTATTTATCTTCATCTCCTAAAACATCGTTTGAGTTATAGAAAAATTTTATATTAGCTGAGATGTTTGACAAATTATTTGAACTTGTAGTCCAGTGTCTATTAAGATCATTGGGATTTGTAAAAGAACCTCGCTCATTCAATGTTCTAGCATAAAAGCTACCCGTACCATTTACAGTTGCACTCAACGAAGTTACTTCCAATGGAGTATAAGCATTACCTGCACCTATAGGATATTCCATTACAAAATCTGATGACTGTACACCCTCCTTTACAAGGCTTCCTGTACCATTGCATACAATCATTTGGCTACTACTGAAAGCTCCTGCAGCAGAGATTGCTGCATCTTTACCCAAAATAATATCTGCTCCAGAACCTGTTGCTAAACAAGCACCGTTTAAAACTAGACTTTCATCAACTCTAATATTCCCACCAGTATTTTTAGTGCCGCCGCCTTGTATGTGAAGGTTTTTATATGAATTTGGTACTGACGAAACAGTTTGTCCTCCAATACCTTGATAAACTACAGTAGTACCTGGACTGAAAATTATATTATAGGACGTAAAATTATATGGAAATGGAACTGTGCTTGTAGTTGAGCTCAAAGTTAGAGTTGAAGTATTGTTCATTTCTAACCTACCAGTGCTGTTTCCAGTTATAGGATATCCAGTTGTAAGATTTGATGTGCCGTTTATAGTAAGATTCCAAACACCAATATTACCCTCTAATGTTTTAATACCGCTAGTAGAGGATATGAGGTTATAATAGTCTGTTACATAAATGCTTTGATCCCCTGCTCTTTTGTACTCAACTGTAGAGTTTAGTGTATTTAAAACAATTGTACTTGTACCTATAGTCGACAAATCGAATGAATTTATACCCTTAAGAATTAAATGAGGGGAGCCAGTGCCAAGTAAAAATTTCGATTCGTTATAAGAGTGCACATTAATTGTTTTAATACTTCCATCAACTACAATTTTGCCTCTGTCATGTTCAAAAACACCATTTCTTATTCTTTCTCTACCATATATTCTAACGCGGTAACTGTTAATTTCAATATCATTAGATACATTTATGGAATCAATAGAAGATTTTAGAGTACACACATATGTAGGATCAAATAAACCGGCATCGAAATTTGCACTACCATTTCCAAGAACTATCGAACCGCAATTTATTGTTCCTTGTCCAGTTATGTTTGCATTAATATTGTTTCTAGTAGTAGTATAATTCAGAGTAATCGCACCTGACACGTCTAATGTTTTGCCATTATTAACTGCTAAATTCCAATAATAACTACTAGTTGTTGTTGTAAAAGTAATACTCATACACGAGGCGTTATCATTTACCTCAATAGTATGTCCTCCCCTTATCTCAACGTAGTCGTTGGCCCCCGGAACACCATTCGGTGTCCATGTATTAGGATTATGCCAATCACTCAAGGTGGCAGATGCTGATCTATAAGTAGTCTGCCCAAAAACACTTAAATTGCCCAAAAACATAAACAGCAATAAAGTGGTTTTAATCAAGTAGGACAAACTGTTATTAAAAAATGTTGGTTTAGTACTACAACGTTTTTGTCTTGTGGATAGATATGTATTCATGGTTCAAATATTTATCTAGTTGTGGAAATGTAATTGTTTAAGGAAGTGAAACTGTTATTTATTGTTGCAAATTGTCAAATTCTGTTTGGCTATAATCCCATTTTACCATAATAATATACAAATTAACGAATTTAATATAACTTATGTTCCGACTATTACTGTTTTTTTTACAAACAACTACTTTGTTTATGCAAATGTATTATTTAGTCTGACATATTGCCAATTACCGATGGTCTTATACAGTATATTGTAAGTCACCTCATTCGTTAATAATATTCAAACACAGTACCGCAAACCGCAACATAATACTTTTGTTTTTATTATTTTGATAAATGGCCTATTTTTGCATGCCAATGTAACTTAATTTCAACTTGCTAAGATAGTATAATTTTATCAGTTTAAAGTTATTTTTTTATTAAAAAACTTATAATCAAGTTACTATGGGTAAATTTTACATATAAATATTTTATAAACAAAATGAATTTAAATTGGGAAACTCTCTTAAATGCTAATCGTTTTGGTGACAATCATCAAACAACTGCATCTGATTTTCGTTCGCAGTTTCAACGAGACTACGACAGGCTAATTTTCTCGCCCGAATTTCGTAAACTACAAAGTAAAACACAGGTGTTTCCCCTTCCTGGTGAAATTTTCGTACACAATAGATTAACCCACAGTTTAGAAGTTGCCAGCGTGGGTCGTTCTATCGCTAGCTTGGTTGCTGAATATTTGGCTAACAACAATCTTATTGAAAGCCGTGCAGCTACAGAAATGCCAACCATTGTTGCTACTGCTTGTTTGGCACACGACATGGGTAACCCTCCTTTTGGTCATTCAGGAGAAAACACTCTCTCTTCTTTTTTCACCGACGGAAAAGGTTACGAACTTAAAAACCTATTTACAAAAACACAATGGGCTGATTTAAACAGATTTGAAGGAAACGCAAACGTATTGCGTCTGCTAACACATCAGTTCTATGGTCGTCGTGTTGGTGGCTTTGCTCTTACCTATGCCACTCTTGGTACAATAATAAAATACCCCTATTCGTCAACAGCAGGAAAAACAAAATATGGATATTTTGACTCTGAAACCGACGCTTTCAATCTGATTGTCAACGAAACCGGTCTAAACATCAATAACAGTGTTGTTCGACATCCTCTTGTATATTTAGTCGAAGCCGCTGATGATATTTCATATCTTATTATGGATATCGAAGACGCTCATAGACTCGGGATAATTGACACTAAAACTGTTTTTAATTATCTGCTTCCGTTTTTAGACCAACACGACAAGATAAAACAAAAGTTCCAACAGCAATCAGCAACGCTTATTGATTCTGAAAAAATTGCTTACTTGCGAAGTGTGGTAATAAATATTTTGGTTAACAACTGCTATCAAATTTTTATCAAAAACTATGCACTAATTATGAGTGGCAGATTTGAAGGATCGCTTGCCAATAAACTTTCTGACAATATAAAGCCTTCTCTTGACAATTGTAAGCAACTGGGTATTAATAAAATATATAACGATTCTGGAGTAACAAAATTAGAAATATCGGGGCATCGCATTTTATCCACTCTTTTACAGTGCTACGTTGAAGCCGTTATAGAACCTCAAAAACCATATTCTAATTTGTTGTTATCAACAGTTCCTGAACAATATTATCCGACAGGAACTCTATATGAAAAGATAAGGCTTGTAATAGATTTTCTCTCGTCTATGACTGATATTCAGGCGGTTAAACTGTATCGAGAGTTAATGGGTATTGATATACCGCAAAGATCAATTAACAACTAGCGATTATCATACAGAGACAACCCTTGTAGTTGCCCAAAACTTAATATTCCTTAATAGTTAAATATCTAATTGAAATAAAAGGATATTTGTTTAATTCCAATTTTAAGCAATTGCTTTCGTTAGATTGTACTTCAAAAGCAGAAAAACAATTTTTTCTTTTCCTATTTCCGGGGATTCAGACAATTTGGCGAAATAATCCGTGTAATCAAACAAAACCCGTGATTTTGACAATTTCCGCGAATTATCCTAAATAATTAGTTTTTAACTTTTAATTCGTAATTTTTTTTTATATTCGTTTTGTAAAAGTTTTCACCATTTTATTTATTTTATTATTAATTTAAAAATTTTAATAAAATGTACAGAGGAAATAAAAGGTGTTGTCTTAAAGCACTTAAAACAAACCACTTAAATAAAAGAAAACAGATGGATTACCCATTAAAAAACGTTAATCTTTCTTTTGTGGTGCTACCCTGCACCAAAAGTAAACCCCAAATTGCAAACCTTTTTGCAATTTTTTTATCTGTTCTATTGTTGGGCTTTAGTGCACTGCAGGTACAAGCCCAGAATCTTACTGTAAAAATTACCAAAACCGACAGTACTAGTAGCACAGTAACTGGTGCGGCCTCCTTGCAGGGAGCCATTGGCATCACGCCATTGGGAGAAGTGGCAAAGCTTGAAATCTCGGCCGGCGATTTTGTCACAACTGACTGGAACTGGCTCAGGGCTAATCGTACCGCTCTTAAAGCCCTCACGCACTTTACCATAACCGACAGCATTAATAGCGTAGCAGATATTCCCGATACCGAATATGGAAATCCCTATTTCAGTAGGAAAATTAATGAACTGAGCATGGCTAAAATTGCGAGGGTTGGGATGCATACATTCATGGGCTGCAACGCTCTCACTACAATCAGTTTCCCGAATCTGACTAGTATTGGCGGCTTTGCGTTCCGTGGTTGCACCGCTCTTAGCACTGCTAACTTCCCGCTGGTAACGAGCATTGGAGGACGAGCGTTCATATACTGCACAGCCCTTAGTAGTGTTAATTTCCCGTTAGCAATGAGCATCGGATTTGAAGCGTTTTCTGGTTGCACCTCCCTTAGTGCCACTAAATTTCCGCAGGTTACAAGCATTGATAGCTATGCATTCCTTGACTGCGTCACACTTAACAACCTGATGCTGGGCGCAACACCGCCGGTAGTCTATGAGACAAATGCCTTTGAGAATTGCCCTGACAACCGCTTCCTTATCCCTATAAATGCAAGTGGCACGCCACTCACCGGCCAGGACCTCACCAACGCATTGGCATCATACAAAAATATAGACGATGGAAATACCAACGATAGCCTCTGGTACGGCTGGATTATCGAACCACCACACCCCATTGTAATCAATCCCTCCAGCTACGGCACTGTAAGCAGCATATACCCCTGTGCCCCTGCTGGTATCACAGTAGCACTTATCGTCACCCCCGATGCGGGCTACATACTGCAGAGCCTCAGATACACAAAGCATAGCGGAGGCGGGGCAATAACCATTGATACAAGTAGCTGCACCTTTACCATGCCCAACGACGGTGTTACAGTAAGCGCCACCTTTGCACCAAATCTGCTGGTTACAGTAAACGACTCAATCTACAAATCCGGCACCTCGCTGGAGAACGCTCTCAGCGGAATTGCATTGAACCAAATTACCTCGCTCACCATTACGGGAGGACCATTCTATCTAAACAACTGGTATTGGCTACAAAATAACCGTAACAACCTTAATGCTCTGACGCACTTTACCATTACGGACGGTGTTGTCAGCATCGCAGATGTGCCAACTGTTGAGGGATGGGAGCACAGATCTATATTTGGCAAACAGATTATAAAGCTATGTGTGGCTAAAGTCACCGGTATTGGTGGCTATGCGTTTCAAGGCTGCTCCGCCCTCAACACCGCCTACTTCCCACAGGTAACAAGCATTGGTGGTAATGCATTCGAAAACTGTATTGCCCTTGCTAACGCCGGCTTCCCGTTGGCAACAAGCATTAGCGGCGGTGCATTTTTCGGCTGTACAACCCTTATCAACCTAATGCTTGGTGCAACACCACCGGAAAACGTTGGAACAAATCCCTTTAATGGTTGCCCGGACACCCGCTACCTTATCCCCGTAAATGCAGACGGCACACCGCTCTCCGGTCAAGACCTCACCAACGCATTGGCATCATACAAAAATGTGGATGATGGCAATACCGGCGATAGTCTCTGGTATGGCTGGAAATTGGGAGAAACGCTATTCCCGGTAGAGATAAATTACATAGGAAGTGGCACGGTGACCGGCAGCTACCGCTATGCCCCCGCCGGTGCCACGGTTAAACTTTCCATTATCCCTGAAGCGGGCAACATGTTGCAAAGCATTAGTTGCGTCAAATTTGGAGGGGACGAAGTGGATATTGATATGAGTAGCTACACCTTTTCCATGCCTGCAGAACGCGTTACTGTGAATGCCATCTTTGCGCCAAATGTGCTACATCTGACTGTAAACGACTCAATCATCAAATCCGGCACCTCACTAGAGAACGCCCTTGACGGAGTTGAACTCGGCGATATTACTTCACTCACCATTATGGGAGGAGCATTCTTTGCAACTGACTGGAATTGGCTAAAGGATAATCGCACCGCTCTCGCTTCTCTTACATACTTTACCATTACAGACGGTGTTACCAGCGTGGCAGATATACCAAATACTCAGTGGGGAACTCCTTACTTCAGCAACCATCTTAAGGAACTGAGCGTGGCTAAAATCGCTAACATTGGTAACTATGCGTTCTCTGGTCGTCCCCTCACCACTGCCAATTTCCCTCAGGTAACAGGCATTGGCGACGGTGCGTTCCGCGATTGTGCCCTTCTCAGCACCACTAACTTCCCGAAGGTCACGAGCATTGGTTGGGGTGGGTTCTACGACTGCACCGCCCTCACCACCATCAGCTTCCCGCAGGTAACAAGCATTGGAGAATATGCGTTTACGCATTGCAACACCATCAAAACCGCCAGTTTCCCGCAGGTTACGAGTATTGGCAACAATGCGTTCTTTTCTTGCAGGCTCCTTGCCAACCTGATGCTGGGTGCAACACCTCCGGTAAGCGTTGGAGCAGATGTTTTTGCGTACTGCCCGACGAATCGCTTCCTTATCCCTGTAGATGAAAGTGGCATACCATTAACCGGCACAAACCTCACCGATGCATTGGCATCATACAAAAATATAGATGATGGTAATACCAACGACAGCCTTTGGTACGGCTGGATTATCGAACCCACACACCCCATTGCAATCAACCCCACCAACAACGGCACGGTGGATGCTCCTCAGTATGCCTCTGCCGGTGCCACGGTAACACTTATCGTCACCCCCGATGCGGGCTACATACTGCAGAACCTTATCTGCACTAAGCAGGGAGGAGAAGAGGTGGATATTGATATGAACAGCTACGCCTTTACCATGCCCAACGAGGGCGTTACTATAAGCGCTACCTTTGTGCCAAACCTGTTGGTTACTGTAAACGGCTCAAACAATAAATCCGGTACTTCGCTGGAGAATGCCCTTAGCGAAGTTACATTGGGCGAAATCACCTCACTTACCATTACTGGAGGGCCATTTTTTGAATCCGACTGGAACTGGCTCAAGAATAAGCGCACTGAACTCAACAATCTCACACACTTCACCATCACAAGCGATCCTGTCAGCGTAGCAGATATTCCCGATACATATAGCAATATCCCCTACTTCGGTGAGCAGATTATAGAGCTAAACGTGGCTAAAATTGCTAATATTGGTAATTTTGCGTTCAGTGGCTGCACCGCCCTTAGTACCGCTAGCTTCCCACAGGTAACAAGCATTAGTTGGAACGCATTCGAAAACTGCACCGCCCTCACCGTCACCAACTTCCCGCAAGTAACGGACATCGGGACAAGTGCATTCTTTGGATGTACCGCCTTTAGCGCCGCCAACTTCTCGCAGATAACAAGCATTGGCAACAGTGCGTTCGCTAACTGCACCGCACTTACCAACCTAATGTTGGGTGCAACACCACCAGTAAACGTTGGGACAAATGCCTTTAGTGGTTGCCCTGACACACGCTTCCTTATTCCCGTGAATACAGACGGCACACCACTTACCGGACAAGAGCTTACCAATGCACTATCGTCATACAAAAATATAGACGATGGCGATACCAACGATAACCTCTGGTACGGTTGGAAGTTGGGAGAAACATTATACCCCATTACAATCAACCCAGCTAGCAACGGCACGGTGAACAGCAGCTACCGCTATGCCCCCGCAGATGCCACGGTAACGCTTACCCCTATCCCAGATGCGGGCTACATACTGCAGAGCCTTATTTGTGTCAAACAGGGAGGGGGTGAGGTGACCATTGACATGAACAACCACAGCTTTACCATGCCCAACGATAGTGTTACCGTAAGCGCCACCTTCGTGCCAAACTTGTTGGTTACTGTAAATGGCTCAAACAATAAATCCGGCAACTCGCTGGAGAACGCCCTTGACGGAATTGCATTGGACCAAATCATCTCGCTCACCATTACTGGAGGGCCATTCATGGCAAACGACTGGAACTGGCTAAAGGATAATCGAGACACCCTTACCGCCCTTACGCACTTCACTATTACCAACGACGCTATTAGCGTGGCAGATATACCAAATGAGTGGGACCCCTACTTCGGCGAGCAGATTATAGAAGTGAGCGTGACTAAAGTCGTTAGCATTGGTAACTATGCATTCTATGGCTGCACCGCCCTCACCACCATCAGCTTCCCGCAGGTAACAAGCATAGGGTTGAACGTATTCCAAAACTGTACTGCCCTTAGCACCGCCAGTTTCCCACAGGCAACAACAATTAGAGCCGGTGCTTTCTATAATTGTACTTCCCTTGGCACCGCCAACTTCCCACAGGTTACAAGCATAGGTAATGTTGCGTTCGCTTTTTGTACCACCCTAATCACCGCCAACTTCCCGCAGGTTACGAACATAGGTGAATATGCGTTCAAAGGCTGCACCATTCTTAGTACTGCCTGCTTCCCGCAGGTTACAAACATAGAAGGTGAAGCATTCCATGGCTGCATCGCCCTTAGCAATCTGATGCTGGGCGCAATACCGCCAAGCGTTGCAAACACAAATGTCTTTAGCGGTTGCCCTGACACCCGCTTCCTTATCCCCGTGAATGCAGACGGCACGCCGCTTACCGGGCAAGAACTTACCAACGCATTAGCATCATACAAAAACACAGACGATGGCGATACCAACGATAACCTCTGGTACGGCTGGAAATTGGGAGAAGCACTATACCACATTACAATCAATCCCGCCAACAACGGCACGGTGAGCAGCAGCTATTCCTACGCTCCCGCCGATGCCACGGTAACGCTCACTCCTACCCCCGATGTGGGCTACATACTGCAGAGCCTTACCTGCACTAAGCAGGGAGGAGGAGAGGTGCCCATTGACATGAATAGCCACACCTTTACCATGCCCAACGATGGTGTTATCATAAACGCCACCTTTGTGCCAAACCTGTTGGTTACTGTAAATGGCTCAAACAATAAATCCGGCACCTCGCTGGAGAACGCCCTTGACGGAGTTGCATTGGACCAAATCATCTCGCTCACCATTACTGGAGGACCATTTTTTGCAAGCGACTGGAACTGGCTAAAAAATAATCGCGACACCCTTACCGCCCTTATACACTTTACTATTACCGACGACGCCAGTAGTTTAGCTGATATTCCTGATACGTATAGCAATAGCCCCTACTTCGGCGAGCAGATTATAGAAGTGAACGTGGATAAAGTCGCTAGCATTGGTGACTATGCGTTCTCTGGTTGTACCACTCTTAGTATCGCCAGATTCCCGCAGGTTACGGGTATTGGTAATAATGCATTTCAAGGATGTGTCACCTTTAGCAATCTGATGCTGGGCGCAACACCACCAAGCGTTGCAGACACAAATGTCTTTAGCGATTGCCCTGACACCCGCTTCCTTATCCCCGTGAATTCAGACGGCACACCGCTTACCGGGCAAGAACTCACCAACGCATTGGCATCATACAAAAATATAAACGATGGCGATACCAACGATAACCTCTGGTACGGCTGGAAATTGGGAGAAACGTTATACACCATTACAATCAACCCCACCAATAACGGCACGGTAAGTAGTAGCTATCGCTATGCCCCAGCTAATACTACGGTAACAATCACTATTAGTCCTAATATCGGTTACCGCCTTAAAGAGGGCAGTCTAAGGGCATACAAAACTGGTGAGGAGTCCACCACTGTTACCATCACCAATTGCGAGTTCACCATGCCCGCCTATGGTATAACAATAGAATGCGAGTTTGAATTAATTCCAATAATAGAGCAATTTACCATTACCTTTGCTACTCCTGAAAATGGTACGCTTAGCGTAAAACAAGGAACAACAGAACTTTCAAGTGGTGCACAAGTAGATAAAGATAGCGAAATCACTATTACTGCCACGCCTAACACAGGCTACAAAATTGATACCCTAACTGTTAACGGTGCTGCGTTTGAAAGTGGTGGAACCCACATAGTTATTGCAGATGTTGAGATTGTAGCAGTGTTTACGGAAGGTACAAGTATAAACACAAATGTGGTAACCACTTTTATACTTTATCCAAACCCAACCAATGGCAAGGTAAACATAGAGGGCTTGCAACAACCAGCTAATATAACTGTTTACAATATCGCTGGCGTTGCTATGCACACCCAACAACTAAACCCTGCAGAAACATTAGATTTAGGTCATCTACCAGGTGGAGTATACATGATTCACGTGAACAACACAACAACACTGCGTGTTGTTAAACAATAATAACACATTTGTCAATGAAAAAGGGCACCCAAGTGATTGCCCTTTTTTTTGTACGCAGCTTTATCCGCAGAACACCACCAAAGACTGAAGCAATTAACAATTTTCACCAACTACTTTTCCCATTTCCCTTTTTCCTTGACGGTTAGCCAATTATTTAAAGAGTCCATGAAGCTCGCCATTAATCTTGTCGATTACATAGCTTAAATCTTCGGGATTATTTTCAAAGTCGCATTCGTCAACATCAATAATCAACAATTTGCCATCTTTATAGTTGGCCGCCCATTCTTCGTATTGTTGATTTAAACCCTTAAGATAATCTAATCTTATAGAGTTTTCATACTCACGACCTCGTTTTTGTATTTGTGCTACGAGTTTCGCCACCGATGCACGTAAATAAATAACCAAATCAGGAGGTGACACAAGCGAACTCATTAATTTAAAAAGGCTAAAATAGTTCTCAAAATCACGTGATGACATCAAACCCATAGAGTGTAAATTGGGTGCAAAAATATGCGCATCTTCGTATATGGTTCTATCTTGAACTACATTGCTTCCACAATTGCGAATATCAATAATTTGATTTAATCTCTTGTTTAAGAAAAATATTTGAAGATTAAACGACCATCGTTGCATATCGTCATAAAAATCAAACAGATATGGATTATCGTCAACGTCTTCGTAACGCGGCTCATATCCCATATGCTTTGCTAACAATGCAGTAAGAGTTGTTTTTCCTGATCCTATATTTCCAGCAATTGCAATATGCTTACCTTTTTTTGTTGAAGCTGTTATGTTAGACTTTTTACTCATATGCCATAAATAATTTAAATGTAAAAATCAATGGTTTTTTATTGTCAATCAATTCTCAAAAGCAACATATTTATTCCTTACATTATTAACTATATTGATTGTGACTTGTTAAAACAAAACGCTGACAGCAGTTTCTCTATGATGCGCTAAAATAGCTATTACAAATTATATTTCAAAAAAATGCTTTAGGTTTTTAACTCAATTTTGTTCTATAAAATCAAAGGTTCCCTTTTGAAAGAAGTTGTGCTAAATCTTCTGGTGTGTCAACTGAAAGATTTTCGATATCTGTTAATGAGGTTTGTATCATGAGTCCATTTTCAATCCAGCGAAGTTGTTCTAGTGATTCTGCAATTTCTAATTTCCCCGACTTTAGTTTTGAAATATCACGCAGTGCGTTCAAACGGTAAGCATACATCCCAATATGCTTGTAATAAACATGATTGTTTAACCACTGGTCTTTTGATTTTCCGCGCATGAAAGGAATCGGGTTTCTACTAAAATAAATTGCTCTACCATTTGTATCTACCACTACCTTGGGTTTGTTAATATCAAAAAGCTCTGTCTCCGTTTCTATTTTCTTAATAAGTGTTGCTATTTGCGTGTTTTCATTATCGAAACAGGCACAAATCTGTCTCAGTTGCTCTGCTTTCATAAAAGGCTCATCGCCTTGAATATTTACTACAACATCTATTTTCCAACCAAGCTCTTTTAAAGCAATTTCAGAAGCCTCTGCACATCTATCTGTTCCGCTTTGATGATGTGAAGCTGTCATAATAAACTTACCATCAAAAGCCTTTACAGCATCAGCTATACGCTTGTCGTCCGTTGCTATAGCGCACTGTTCAAAAATCTCTGAAGCACGTTCATAAACATGTTGTATCATGGGTTTGCCGTAAATATCCACTAGGGGTTTGCCTGGAAAGCGAGAACTTGCATAACGAGCAGGTATGAGGGCAGCGAAATTAGTTGTTTTGTCTGACATAAATCAGAAAACTTGAGAAATTATTTTTGGTGCTACTGCATATTTACAATATACTCAAATGGCAACTCTGTTAAATCTTCAAAATATTTTCCTGACTCTAAAATATCTTCGTCTTCTTTGTTATAGCACCACTGCACTGTAAACAAATAATTGTCTCTATACAATTTATTAAAAGCTCTGAGCAACTCAAATAGCTTCTTCGATGACGCAGTATTGTAATACTTCATATTTATCTTAACGATATATTGCTTACCTTGCTCTGGCTCGAAGTCTGACAACCATTCAAAAATAGGTCTATAAACCTCATTAGTGTCTTCTGGATATGATTGTCCAAAAATATGAAATACCCCCGCCTTACAATCGAAATGAATACCTGGTGTCTGACGAGTAGCTTCTATTTTTAAATTTTTAGTTGTCATAATTTTTTTGTTTATATCAATCGTAAATATATAACTTCCTATCTGATTTTAAACAGAACTCTTTTATGAACCTATGCTTTATTTGTTTCGCTTATAGTACAATGTATAAAGTTCTCAAAAAGCCTGCCACAATTTAAAACAAAATTTCATTTTTTGTCTTACCTTTGGAAAATTAAAGTCAAAAAAACTAATCATCAAAAAACAACATTTTCTTAACCTCTGTTGTTTAGCATTAAAGATGCTAAAATAACGAAACTATCATAACAAAACAAATTTTACACAGAAAAACTCTATAAAAGAAATCGTTTCAAAACTTCTCATAACATTGACTAAACAAATCACATACTTATGAAAAACATTGTAATTGCAGTTGATGGCTTTTCTTCATGTGGGAAAAGCACGTTAGCCAAAGATATAGCAAAAGAACTTGGATTAATATATATCGATACTGGAGCAATGTACCGCGGTGCCACTCTTCTCGCAATGGAACATAACCTAATACACAACAACACTGTCGATGAAGAAAAACTTATCGAAATACTTAAATCAACCTCTATGGTTTTTAAAAAAGTTGGAGAGCAAGTTCAGTTGTACTTAAATGACAGAAATGTTGAAAATGAAATACGGTCAATGGAGGTGTCAAATAATGTAAGCCCAGTAAGCACAATAGCTGAAGTTCGCAATATATTAGTTGATAGACAACGTGAATTAGGAAAATCGATGAATGTAATACTTGATGGTCGTGACATTGGTACCGTTGTCTTCCCAAATGCTGATATTAAGTTGTTTATAACCGCCTCACCTGAAATACGAGCTCAACGGCGTTACGACGAAATGAAAAAAAAAGGCGAGAATGTAACTTTTGCCGAAGTGGCAAAAAATATTCAAAGTCGCGATTTTATTGATCAAAACCGCGAAGTAAGCCCACTAAAAAAAGCCGATGATGCCTATGTAATTGACAATAGCAATTTGAGCAAACATGAGCAATTACAACAAGCTATATCAATTATTAAATCAAAACGTCCTGATATTTTTAAAGAATAATGATAAAAGTAACCATAGACCCTTTATCCGGGTTTTGTTTTGGAGTAGTTACGGCTGTTGAAAGAGTTGAAAAATTTCTTGCCGAAAATCCAAACGAAAAGCTTTTTTGTTTGGGTTCAATCATGCACAATGCAGAAGAGGTAAGGCGCTTAGAAAAAAAAGGTATGGTAACAATAACTCATGAAGAGATAGAAAAGATGGAACCTGCCCACATTATGATTCGCGCTCACGGAGAGCCTCCTGCAACCTACGAGTTGATTGAGAGACACGAACACCAACTAATTGATGCTACTTGTCCTGTCGTATTAAAGCTACAACACCGTATAAAACAGTCATTTATCGATAATCCCAACTCCCAGATAGTAATATTTGGCAAAAAAGGTCATGCCGAGGTTATTGGACTGCAAGGTCAAACAAACAATACAGCAATAGTCATATCTGACGAAGCTGAAATTCAACAACTTATAAACCCCTTGAAACCTATAATTCTTTTTTCACAAACAACTATGCCACAGGACAAGTTTAAAGATGTTTCGAAAGCATTGAAAGGTTTCTGCAAAGCAGGAGTCGAAGTTCACGACTCTATTTGCAAACGCGTTTCCAATCGAGAGCGAGAGCTACGCAAATTTGTCGAAAAACACGATATAGTGATTTTTATTTCAGGAAAAGACAGTAGCAACGGAAATTTGTTGTATAAGGCTTGTTTACAAAATAATCCCAACACCCATTTTGTAAGCTCTGCAAAAGAGTTGAAAAGAGAGTGGTTCTCAAACAACATTTCAGTTGGAATATGTGGTGCGACTTCCACTCCACGCTGGCTTATGGAAAAAGTTGCTTTAGAAATACAAAACTGCTTGAGTTAAAAGTTTGTAAAGTAATTGGTTACCCAAAACTGAAAGTAAGTGTATCGTAGAGATGCCACAATTTATATTGAATCTAATCAATATTTATAACAATCTTTCCGATTATTTTCATTAATTTCGTGACTTCAATCATAATATGACATTTATTTTTTGTATCTTTAAAGAAAACAAACATAAATTTTAAATTATAATACAAACATATGAAAAAAACACCTATAGATGGAGAAATTGTCCAATCAGTACTTAAACAATTAAACATTGAAGATGTCGGCAAAACAAGCATTCGCGAAATAGCAAAAATTGTCGATTTAATACAAAATAAAAGTGGCGAGAAATTTATCCGCATGGAAATGGGCGTTCCAGGGTTAGACCCTATAAAAGTTGGAGTTGAAGCCGAAATCGAAGCCCTTCGCCGTGGAGTAGCTAGAAGTTACCCTTCAATTGAGGGTGTTAGAGAGTTAAAAGAAGAGACAGCAAAATTTGTAAAAAACTTTATCAACGTTGATGTAAAACCCGAAAGTTGCGTTGCAACCGTTGGTTCAATGCAAGGCGGTTATGCTGTATTTCTTGCAAACTCAAATTTAGACCCAAAGAAAGATACCGCGCTTTTTATTGACCCTGGTTTTCCAGTACAAAAACAACAGTTTATGGTTATGGGGCACAAGTTTGCCTCTTTTGATGTATATAAATACAGAGGTGAAAAACTGCGTGATAAGCTTGAATCGTACTTATCAAAAGGAAACATAAACTCAATAATATATAGCAACCCAAATAATCCTACTTGGGTTTGTTTAACAGATGAAGAGTTGAAAATTATTGGTGAATTAGCAACCAAATACGATGTTGTAGTTGTCGAAGACCTTGCTTATTTTGGCATGGATTTTCGAAGAGACTTATCAACACCCGGGAAACCACCATATCAACCCTCAGTTGCTAATTACACTAAAAATTGGATAATGTTGATATCAAGTTCTAAGATATTCAGTTACGCAGGTCAAAGAATGGCAGTAATTGTCCTCAGCGACTATATTGCAACCCGTAACTATGACCAGCTTAAAAAACGTTTTGGAGCAGGTAAATACGTAATTACTTTAACTTACCGTATCCTATACGCACTGAGTGCAGGAGCTACACACTCAGCACAATTCGCTATGGCAGCCATGTTTAAAGCTGCAAACGAAGGAAAGTTAAATATTGTAGCCGAAGTTAAAGAGTACGGGGAAAGAGCACATATGATGAAAAAGCTCTTTACAAAATACGGATTCGAAATTGTTTACGATAAAGACATGGACGAACCGATAGCCGACGGTTTCTATTTTACAATAGGCTATCCGGGCATGAAAGGTGGAGAACTAATTGAAAAATTACTCCATTACGGGATAAGTGCAATTACATTAGGCTCAACTGGAAGTGAAAAAGTTGATGGTTTGCGAGCCTGTGTTTCGCAAACCAAACTAACGATGATGCCTATTCTTGAGGAGAGATTAAAACAATTCCATGCCGACAATCCTGTCAAATAGTTTTGTAACATGTATTTTTGAAAAATTGACAATTAATTAATAATTTTGTAAATCATAAATAAAAATTAAAAAAAACTATGGCTAAAATTAGAGGAGCAGTTGTCGTTGATAAGGAGCGTTGCAAAGGTTGCAGCGTTTGCGTAGTTACTTGTCCGACAAAGACTCTTGCCCTTGCAAGAGAAGTAAATAGCAAAGGATATAACTTTGCATATATGGAGAACCCCGACAAATGTATAGGATGCGCAAATTGCGCTGTAGTTTGTCCTGACAGTGTTATCACTGTGTATAAAGTTAATTTGCAGGATGCATAAAATCAATTAAATTACAAACGTTAAAATATTTCATTCATAATGGGAGAATTACGATTAATGAAAGGGAATGAGGTTATTGCCGAAGCCGCCATTCGTTGTGGATGTGACGGTTATTTTGGATACCCCATTACCCCACAGTCAGAGGTTATGGAGACGTTGATGGCTCGCAAACCTTGGGAAGAAACAGGTATGATTGTTGTCCAGGCTGAAAGTGAAATTGCCGCCATTAACATGGTTTATGGTGGTGCAGGAGCTGGTAAAAAGGTAATGACATCATCGTCAAGTCCTGGCATCAGCCTTAAACAAGAAGGTCTAACATACATCGCAGGATCAGAACTTCCTTGCCTTGTAGTAAACGTTGTTCGTGGAGGTCCAGGACTTGGAACTATACAGCCTTCTCAATCAGACTATTTCCAAGCTGTTAAAGGCGGTGGTCACGGCGACTACAAACTAATAGTTTTGGCACCAAACTCGGTGCAAGAGATGAACGACTTCGTTGATCTTGGCTTTGAACTCGCATTCAAATACCGAAATCCAGTCATGATTTTAAGTGACGGTGTTATTGGTCAAATGATGGAAAAAGTTGAACTCAGCGACTACAAACCAAGAATGACAGACGAATTTATCGCAAAAGAGTACGGTAGCTGGGCAGCAACCGGCAAACCTAAAAGTCGCGAACGCAATATCGTTACATCATTGGAGTTAGACCCAGCACGTCAAGAAAAGTTCAATGAAAAGTTGCAGAAAAAATATGCAGAAATTAGAGAAAAAGAGGCTCGCTTTGAAAACTTTAAAACCGAAGATGCAGAATATTTAATCGTTGCATACGGTTCAAGTTCACGAATCTCTAAAAAATCTGTTGAGCTACTGCGCGCTAAAGGAATTAAAGTTGGACTATTACGTCCTATCACACTGTTCCCATTTCCAGAAAAAGAGTTACTAAGATTGTCAAAACAAATAAAAGGTATACTTACTGTTGAAATGAGCGCAGGACAAATGATTGAAGACGTAAAATTAGCTGTAAACTGTTCTGTTCCAGTTAAACACTACGGACGTTTTGGCGGTATGATACCATCACCAGACGATATAGTTACAGCTCTTGAACAACAAATTATAGGAGGCAAATAAAATGGACGTAAAAGATATTATCAAACCAGAAAACTTGGTTTACAAAAAATCATCGGTACTTACCGACAATGTTATGCACTTTTGCCCCGGATGTACACACGGAGTAGTACACAAAGTTGTTGCCGAGGTAATTGAAGAGATGGGCATTCAAGAGAAAACCATAGGCGTATCGCCTGTTGGCTGTGCCGTATTAGCATACAACTACTTGCATATCGATTGGCTAGAAGCTGCACACGGACGCGCTCCAGCTGTAGCAACCGCTTTAAACCGCTTGTATCCTGAAAAATATATTTTCACATATCAAGGAGACGGTGACTTGGCTTCAATCGGTGCAGCAGAAATTATTCACGCATCTAACCGTGGAGAAAATATTACTGTTATTTTTATTAACAATGCGATTTATGGAATGACCGGTGGACAAATGGCTCCTACTACACTAGAGGGCATGGTAACATCAACATCACCATATGGTCGAGATGTAAAATTAGCAGGATATCCGCTAAAAATTACCGAACTTATAGCACAACTTCCCGGCACTTGCTTCGTAACTCGAGAGTCGGCAGAAACAGCACCAGCTGTTAGAAAACTAAAAAAAGCTGTACAGAAAGCTTTTGAAAACACAGGCAAAAAGAAAGGGACATCATTCATAGAGGTTGTTTCAACTTGTAACTCAGGTTGGAAACTATCTCCAGTTGAGGCTAATAAATGGATGAAAGAGAATATGTTCCCGTTCTATCCGCTTGGAACAATGAAAGACGAATAGAAGTTTTACCGTAAAAACAAAAGAAATGAAAGAAGAAATCATTATAGCCGGATTTGGCGGACAAGGAGTACTCTCATTAGGAAAAATTCTTGCCTACTCGGGAATTATGCAAGACCAAGAGGTAACTTGGATGCCTTCGTACGGACCTGAAATGCGTGGAGGAACTGCTAACGTAACTGTTATTTTAAGTGACGAACAGATAAGTTCTCCAATTGTTAACGAGTACGACACCGCAATAATCCTAAACCAACAGTCATTAGACAAATTCGAGAAAACCGTAAAAAAAGGCGGAACATTAATTTATGATCCGAACGGAATAACTAGACCGCCACAACGTACCGACGTAAATATTTACAAAATTGATGGTACTGACGAGGCTGCAAAACTTGGCAATGCAAAAACATATAATATGGTTATTATGGGAGCTTTCTTAAAAGTGAAACCCATAGTAAAAATAGAAAATGTTAAAAAAGGTCTTGAAAAATCAATACCTGAACGATATCACAAACTAATACCTCTAAATATTGAGGCTATTGAACGTGGTAAAGTTGCAGTTAAAGAAGTTAGAAAGTTATAGTAAATGTTTATTATTCATTTTTTTAAAGCCGTTTTTGAAAAGAAACGGCTTTTTTATTAAACACAATTAGGCTTATTTAGAGTAGCTCAAAAATAGATAATTGCATTACATTAACTATTTTTGTATAATATTTTATAAGATTATTTAGAGATGAAGCATATCATTAAATTTATAACTCGCTTTGTATCAAGACAAACCATGCAGCGTTTCGCCATATTTTTTCTTCGGATAATTGGATTTTTTATGCGAGGTAAAAAAATAACCGACCCTATTAGTGGCAAATCATATAGAAAGTTACTACCGTATGGTCGTCAAGAGGTTAGAAAAAATGCGCTTGCTCCTCACTCCGCATCATTAGAGCGACATAGAGTTATTTGGCTCTATTTACAAGCAGAAACAACAATTTTTAGAGAGCCAACAAAATTTTTACACATTGCACCTGAATACTGTTTTCTAAAAAAATTCAAAAAAATGCCCAACATCGATTATATAACAGGCGACTGGGATTCTCCTTGGGCAGATATGAAATTAGACGTAAGAGCTCTGCCTTTCGACGACAACACATTTGATGCGGCAATGTGCAACCACGTTTTTGAACATGTTGATGACGATAGATTGGCAATGTCTGAATTTTACAGGGTACTTAAACCTGGTGGCTGGGCTATTTTTCAAGTACCTATCAGATGGGATAAAACTACTTTTGAAGACCCAAGTATTACCGACCCGAGAGAAAGAGAGAGACTATTTGGGCAAAGCGACCATGTCAGATACTACGGGGCAGACTATTCTGACAGGCTTAAAGAAGCTGGCTTTAAAGTAACAATTGAAGACTACGCAAGCAAACTCGGCGATGAAAAAATAAAAAAATATGCCCTTTTAAGAGATGAAAAAATAGTATTCTGTGAAAAATTGTAGTAACTTGGCATTCATTAAGTCATAAAAAACAAACTATGCAACAACAAAACCACGACGATCTTGTAAAACGAATTGCACGTTTGATGGACGAAAACAAGGAGCTGTCGCGCCAAATAAAAACACTTCAGGATTCATTTGACAAAATTCAAAACGAAAACGACAAGCTTAAATTAAAAGTTACTCGTTTACAAGATAAAGTAGCTGTAGAAAGTGGCGAAAGCGAAGAAGATCAGATTCTTCGCTTTAAAATGGCTACTGTACTTTTTGCTGATATTCAGGGATTTGAAAATATTAATACAGAATCAAATTCACACCATATCATTGATGAGCTTGATAATATGTTTTTTCGGTTCGACGAAATATCTAAAAAACACAACATTGCTCGCATTAAAACTATCGGTGACACATACATGAGTGCAGGTGGCATTCCAATAAAAAACATTACAAACCCAATTGATGTTGTGCTTGCAGCATTAGAAATGCGACATATGTTATACACAACACAGCACGACAGGAGTGATGAAAACAGACAGATTTGGGATCTTAGTATCGGGATGCACACAGGACCTGTGATTGCAACAACAATGGGAAAGAAAAAGGTCTCATATAATATAAAAGGAGAAACGGTAAATATTGCCAGTCGAATGCAGGCTGCATGCAAAACCGGAAATATCAACATCTCTATTATGACATACGAAATGATACGTGAATATTTCGAATGCGAATATGTAGGTCGAATGCCAGTAAAATATGAAGGAGATGTTGAAATGTATATGGTTAAGGGCTTAAAACCTGAATTTGCAGCTGACGACTCTAAAACTATCCCAAACCAAAAATTTATTGTCAAATATCTTTTAAGACAATTTAGTGATTTACAAGAAATTATATTAGACAAGTTGGAAAAAGAACTTCCTTCGTATTTATATTATCATAATTACAAACACACTATTGATGTTGTATCACAAACTGAATTAATAGGTATTGGCGAAGGTGTTAACGACACAGAAATGTTACTGCTAAAAACTGCAGCACTGTTCCACGATACCGGACATATAGTCAATAGCGATAACCATGAACATTTGGGAACCTTGTTGGTACGTGAAATGTTGCCAAATTACAATTACAACGATGAACAAATTGAGGAAATTTGCAAACTAATAATGGCGACAAAAATGCCACCAAATCCACAAACTTTACTTGAAAAAATAATGTGCGACGCCGACCTTGATTACTTGGGAAGAGCAGATTTTATTCCTGTTTCAAATACTCTTTTTGAAGAATTAAAAGCGCAAAATAAAATAACGGAACTTAACGAATGGAACAAAATGCAAGTTAAATTTATTTCAGGACACCAATATTTTACTGATACGGCTAACAAACTGCGAGAAGTAAATAAGCAAAAACAGATAGACCGAATAAAAAGTCTAATAGTTTAATTACTGTTTCACCAAAGTTTACTATATTTGAACGCAGTTTGACTCTTTTTAACATATTTTAGATTCAGGCTACTAAATAGTCACGCATTACTGATTACAAAAACAATATACATATGAAGAAAATTCTTAAAAGCATCGGATTAGTGATAATATTTATCGGTGTATTTATAGTTGGTTATACTTCTATAGGAACAGTTCAAGATAATACAGGCTTATGGGTAGGCGGTATTATTATATTTATTGGTCTGATAACCTTTATTATAACTAACAAGTACATTGAATAGATATTTATCTAGTAAATTGTTTTGTATTTTCTGTTGCTTAGCAACATATTCATACTGACTTTTTTGCAAAACGCTTGTTGATATCTAACGCAACCTTAGAAAGCTGAGATATTGTTTTTCCAGGTTGTTCTATTGTGGTCATTAAATTTGTTGTAGTGACCAATGATGTATTCTGGCCTTCTCTTTTGAAAGCTATCAAGTTAAAAAATTAATTGATTAAAATATAGAAAATTGTAAAGGCGGACATGCTCCGCCTTTATTAATTAAATATCCTCCTCGTCTCCTTCTATTTGATCAATATACAAATCATCAGTCTGATCAGTATCAAAAGACTGTTTTTGCAAAGGATTTTTTGTTAACTCTTGATATAACTTTCTGTTCCTTACGATATCAAGGCTTAAAAATAGCGCTTGCAGGAAGGAAGATTCACTTGCCACATTTCTCCCCGTGATATCGAAAGCTGTTCCGTGAGCTGGAGATGTTCGTATTATTGGAAGTCCTGCAGTATAATTTACTCCTCGGTCAAATGATAATGTTTTAAAGGGTATCAATCCTTGATCGTGATACATTGCTATTACGCCGTCAAACTTAAGGTAACTGGCTGCACCAAAAAATCCGTCCGAAGGGAATGGTCCTATTGCAATTATCCCATTATCGCGGCACCTGTTTATGGCAGGAATAATTATCTCTATCTCTTCCATACCCATAGCGCCTTGTTCTCCCGCATGAGGGTTCAAGCTAAGAACAGCAATATTTGGTCGTGTTATACCAAAATCAGATATTAATGATTTGTGCATTAGCTCTATTTTATTGCACAAACCCTCAATTGTCAATGTCTCTGATACTTGTGACAAAGGGATATGTCCAGTTGCTACTCCTAATTTAATATTGTCTGCAACCATTAGCATTAATGCGTCATGGGTGTCAAACTTTGATTTTAAATATTCAGTATGTCCGGCAAAAGCAAAACCCACTTGCTGAACATTCTTTTTATTAATAGGTGCGGTTATTAACGCATCAAGCTTCCCTATTTGTAAGTCACTTACTGCTGCATCAAGCGAACGGATTGAGGCTTCTCCGGCATCATTAGTTATCTTTCCAAGCTCGACTCGCACATTATCATCTAAAACATTTATTAAGTTTGGCTTATTATGCTGTATCGAATCTATACCTCGAACGCTAGTAAACGAAAATCTATTAATGTTTAATGCTTTTCGATGATATGCTGCAACCTTGGGCGATCCATAAACTACGGGCGTACACATTTCGTATATTCTTGGATCCATCAGTCCCTTCATAATAATCTCATAACCAATACCATTAATATCTCCTTGTGTTATACCAATTACGGGTTTTTCGCTCATAAAAAGGGTTGTTAAATATTATTTTTTACTTTTTGAATAATTTGCAAGAAAATCTACCAACAAACGCACTCCGAATCCTGTTGCTCCAGATGTGTAGTATGTATGTGGTTTTTTATAGAAAGCGGTTCCTGCTATATCAATATGTATGAATGGCTTATGGGCAAACTTTTCTAAAAACTTTCCTGCAGTAATGGCACCACCGAATTTTGAACCAATATTTTTCATATCAGCAATGTCTGATTTAAGTTCTTCTGCGTAATCGTCCCAAAATGGGAATACTGCTAAGCGTTCGTGCGTTAAGTTAGCAGAATTTAGTAGCTTTGACATAACTGTATCAGATGCATTTCCCATAACTACTGCAGCACGCGAGCCTATCGCTCGTTCTGCTGCCCCTGTGAGGGTTGCAATACTCAATGTCAATTCTGGTGACCACTGTTTTGAGTAGCTCAATGCATCCGCAAGAATTAAACGCCCTTCGGCATCTGTATTCATAACCTCGACAGTTTTTCCGTTGTGCATCGTTATTATATCGCCCGGTGCATACGACTCAGCGCTTAAACGATTGTCGGTTGAAGGAATAAGTGCAATAATATGTAATGGCAGCTCAATTTTTGACGCAATAGAAATTGTATTCATTACCACTGCAGCCCCAGCCATATCACATTTCATATCGTCCATATATTCAGATGGTTTAAGGCTGAGTCCTCCAGAATCATAAACTACTCCTTTCCCAACTAAAACTATCGGTTTTTTATTTACAGCTTTCGATGGTTTGTACTCCATTACGGTAAATGTTGGCTGCTCTGTGCTTCCTTTATTGACAGCTAAAAGCCCTCCCATTCCCATTTGTTGTATCTCTGATTTACGATATATCTGCACAGACACTCCTGCATCACTTCCAATTCTCATAGCCTCATCAGCCAGTTTGTTCGCTGTTAGATATGATGCCGGTTCGTTTACCATGTCGCGTGCTCTAAAAACACCTGTAACAACAGCTTCTAACTGTTCAAGGTGCTTAAGTGTAACCTTTTTGCTATACATATTAATCCGACTAAAGCGCTTAACTTTTTGATTGTCGGTAATATATTTTCTAAAACTGTAAGCTGTTAATGAAACTCCTTCAATAAAAGATAGGGTCAATAATTCTTTCGATAAATTATCAACAATATTGATAAAATCTACTTGATTTTCCTTAATGTGCTCAGCAACTTTAACTCCTACATTGCGCAATTCTTCGCATTGTATATCCAAGTCACTTGTCTTATCAGAAACTACTATATAGTTCCAATGATAATAATAGTTTAGGATTATAAAATTCTTTTTAGTCTCTATTTGGTGCTGGATATAATCCATTTCCCTGTCAGAAAAAATGCCTGCTGGAAGCTGGCTGATCTCTTCAATTAAAAAGACCGAATTAACCAATTGTGGTTTATCATCTCGAAGGTTAAATATCAAATCTATCATAGCAGTTCGTTTTTATTTACTCTGTAAAGGTACAAAATTGATTTTTTATTCTATAATTTTTAACACCTTTAGAGTATATTTGTTGTGTTTTTATTTTAAAAAATTATCTCTTGAATCTTAAAATATTGCAATAATATATTATTAATCAGTGATTTAGCGATAATGAAATTAGATATCAATATAATTTTATCAAAAGCATTAAATTTAGGATTTCTTTCGGTTGATGAGCTAATATTTATTTATAATAATGCATCGCTCGGTGAATTAATGAGTTGTGCAAACTCAATACGCGAAAAACTGACTCAACCAAGTATTGTTTCATGGATAGTTGACAGAAATATAAATATTTCAAACAGATGCTTTTGCGGTTGCAAGTTTTGTAATTTTCATGTTAAGCCTAATGACAAATCATTTTTTGTCACTTCGTTAGAAGAATATAAGCAAAAAATTGACGTATTGTTTAAACTTGGTGGCAATCAAATATTGTTACAAGGAGGTCTTGATCCATATGTAGATATTAATTTTTATACCAACTTGTTTCGAGAGTTAAAAAAACTCTATCCTTCCTTAATTATACATGCCTTGGGTCCAGCAGAGATTCATTTTATTGCCAAAAAATCAAATTTAACCATATCGGAAACATTAGAAATGCTTGTTGATGCTGGGCTGGACAGTTTACCTGGTGCAGGTGCCGAAATATTGGTCGATAGGGTAAGACAAATTGTCTCTCCCAACAAATGTAGTTCAGACGAATGGCTAAATATAATGAGAGTTGCACATCAAATGAACCTTCTTACGTCTGCCACAATGATGTTTGGTCATGTAGAAACTATTGCAGAAAGAATGGAACATTTGATAAAAATTCGTGATTTACAAGCTGAACGTCCCGAAGGAGCACACGGTTTTAAGGCTTTTATTGCTTGGCCCCTACAAAAAAAAGGGACTACTTTAGAGAAAGAGTATCCTAATATTAAACGTACAAGTGCTACAGAATATATAAAGATGATTGCTATAAGCCGTATAGCACTGGTAAACGTACAGAATATTCAGGCGTCGTGGCTTACGGTTGGTAAGGAGATTGCACAAGTTTGCTTGTATGCAGGTGCCAACGACCTTGGTTCTATTATGATTGAAGAGAACGTTGTTTCTTCTGCCGGATCTAATATTTCAATGAATCAATCGCAACTTATTAACACAATAATTGAAGCAGGATTTAAACCCCTAAAGCGTAATCAAGATTACTCACAATATACTGAGTAAAGCATTGTTAAAACAAACACCTTATAATCAATTTGTTATCATGATTTTTTTAGAAACAACTTTACCATCGATAAAATGCATGGTTAAAATATAGAGTCCTGGCATTGCCGGCTTTTCTAAAACTATCTGATTTTCAGAATTATTTGACGTAGTTTGAATAACTACTCTTCCAAGCATATCAATAACTGTAACTTTTGATTGCTTTTCTAACTGTACACCTGTTACAAAAATATTATTATCTTGTATTTCTATTGCAACATCTTGATTCTCTACGCTTTCTATATTTATACCGCTACATCCTTTAAAAATTTCGGATATGTTTTCTAGTGAACTTGTTTTGTACGACAAATCACTACAAATTACGTAGTACTGAGGCGTATAATTAATATTGTAACCATACTGTTCACTTAAAACAGAGTCTCCATATTCAGCTCTAAAAAACACATAAGTAGCGCCGTAAGTCTGCATAAATTCTTCTATTTGCTCGTTTGAGACTCCTCCTGTTTCAATAGCCCAAACCCATCCTTTCTCACCCAACTGTGCATCACGCTGCCAAACCAACTCAATAGTTGGAACTGCCTCTTGGCACGTACCACAATTAACCCCGAAAAAAATCAAAGCCACTGTTTTGCCTTTCTCAAGCTCTGAGTACAAATTATAAGTAACTCCATCCACTGACGTGAGTGTAAAGTCAGGTGGAGGTGGTATATCAGCTTTTACACTAATAACTAATGTAACAAATATCAATAATATTAAATTTCTAAGCATTGCAATTATCATTTAATTGTTAGTCACAAAATAGCTTAACATCTGAGTTGTCTGTGCATGTTTGTAACAAATCCAAAACGGTTTTGTTTAATATCGGATGAACTTTATTTGGTTGTATTTCTGACAACGGGACAAGAACAAATCTACGATTAGCAAGTCTACTGTGTGGTACAATTAGTTCTGATGAATTGATAATGAGGTTATCAATAAACAATATATCAATATCAATCGTACGTGAATAATATCTTTTTTGAGCTTTATATTGTTCTTCCCTACCCAACTCTTTCTCTATTTTTTGAGTCTTTTTAAAAAAATTTTTGGGCATAAGTTCTGAAACAACTATTACAGCCTGATTTAGAAATGATGGTGCTTCGAAACCCCACGAAGCTGTTTCATAAACTTGTGATTTTTTAGCAATAGTTCCACAATGCACAGATAATTGTTCAATTGCTCTCTCTAAATACATTAACTTGTTTCCGAGATTTGAGCCTAACATAATTGTATATTCCATAGAGCTATAAATGTCTTTTAATAAGCATAAATAAAACGGACAGTTTTTTAACTCTGTCCGTTTTACTGGGAAAATATTATGTTTTACTTTTTACTTTTCATTTTACGTGGTTTAATCATATTTTCGGGTGCTAAAGCGTTATCAAGTTCTTCTTTTGATAAAACTTTATTTTCGAGGACTAACTCATAAACCGAACGATTTTCTTTTAGTGCTTGTTGTGCAAGCTTAGTTGAAGCTTTATAACCTATTAATGGGTTCAATGCTGTTACTAAACCTATTGAATTATGAACCATATTGCGGCAATGTTCCACATTAGCTGTGATTCCATCGATACATCGGAAACGCAGTGTGTCCATTCCGTTTTTAAGCATTTCAATATTTTCAAGCGTACTTTGTACTATAAGCGGTTCCATTACGTTAAGCTCAAGTTGTCCAGCTTCAGATGCAATTGTAACTGCCATATCATTACCTATTACTTTAAATGCAATTTGGTTAACTACTTCTGGTATCACCGGATTAACCTTTCCAGGCATAATTGATGAGCCTGGTTGCATAGGCGGTAAATTAATTTCACCTATACCTGTACGAGGTCCACTAGAAAGCAGTCTTAGGTCGTTACAAATTTTCGACAGTTTAACTGCAAGACGTTTAATGGTTGAAGAATACATTACAAAATCGCTTGTGTCTTGTGTCGCTTCAATTAAGTTTTTTGCAAGTTTTAGATCGAATCCTGTGATCTCTCTCAAGTGTTCTAAAACTATTCCGCTGTACTCAGGATCAGCATTAATGCCTGTACCAATAGCTGTGGCTCCCATATTTATTTCGGTAAACAGCAAAACATTACTTTCAAGTCGCTCAACTTCTTCTTCTAATGTACTTGCATATGCCTCAAAAGTTTGTCCCAAAGTCATCGGAACTGCATCTTGAAGCTGTGTCCTTCCCATTTTAATAACATCCTTAAACTCAACTGATTTACGTTGAAACGAATCAATTAAGTTTTTCAAAACCTCAACAAATTTGATATTGCTGTATAACAATGCAAGCTTAACTGCTGTAGGATACGCGTCGTTAGTACTTTGGCTTAAATTCACATGATCGTTTGGACTGCAATGTGTATAATCGCCTTTCTCATATCCCATAAGCTCAAGTGCCCTGTTGGCAATAACTTCGTTGGCATTCATATTTGTAGATGTACCTGCCCCTCCCTGTATCATATCAACCACAAAGTGTCCATGATATTTTCCTTTAATTATCTCATCACATGCACCACAAATAGCATCAGTAACCTCTTTTGACATTAACCCAAGATCATGGTTTGCAAGTGCTGCAGCCATTTTAACGATAGCCAACGATTGAACTAATGCCGGATAAAACCTGAGTGTTACACCGCTGATATCAAAATTTTCTATTGCACGCATAGTTTGTATGCCATAATACGCATGTTCGGGAACTTCGCGATCTCCCAACAAGTCTGTTTCAGTTCTTGTACGACCGGGCAAGTATTGTGCTCCGTCATCAATCAATTGCGCGTTAGCATTATACATCCGTCGCTGAATCACTGATGAAAGATTTCTAAGAACAGTGATAATAATATCAGGGTTCCCACTGCAAGACTCGCGAAAATCATCACTGTTAATTTTTAGCACTGTTAAATCCGAAGCAGCTCTGGCATTTGTGCTATGCGGAGTTTTTTCTATTAACGAACCTTCACCCATGAAGTCATACTTCCCAAAATGTGTTATTCGTCTTTCATCGCCCCGAGGTGTTTTTTTGTACAATTCAACTTCGCCGGAATAGATTACAAAAATTGCTTCTCGGGTTGCATTTTGCTTGTATAAATGCTCTCCTTCACTGTAATTACACGTTTTAACAATATTACTAAATATTGCCATTTCCTTGTCGGATAAACCTTTGAACAGTTGTGTCTTTTTTAGAAAATCTCGAATTTGAATTTCAGTCATTTTATTTATAATTTTATTTGATTAAAAACAACATTAATATTTTAAGGATTTGGTCACAATAAACTTGCCGAAACTAATAAATTAAAAGTAAAACAATTCACCTGTAAAATCTTTATCCTTTATATTTTTTGCGATCTGTTTATTGTACAACCAGCTTGATTTGTTGTGTGTCTTTTGCTGTTTTAACTTGTAATAAATATACCCCTTCAGACACAATGCCTACCGAGTTCAAATCAAAAGTTGTTTTTTCAGAATTTAATTTTGTTTCATACAGCTTAACTCCTGAAATAGAGTAAATTGTTAATCTTGTATTATCAGTTAACTCTTTTACCGACAATACAACCTGGTTATTAGCAGGATTTGGATACACTGCTATCTGTGATGTGTTTGTCTCTCCAATTCCCACCAAATAATCAACAATAACGGGAACTGTAATAATACTATCCATTACGTCTACCAAAATATTTGCATTGTATTGAGTGTGATCCATTCCGCTAAAATTAAAATACATAGTTACCATACTTTGCTCATTTGCTTCTAATCCTCCGGTCGGATCTTCAAGCGTAAGCCAACCGCTACTTCCTATGGTTTCAGCTGACATTTCATAGTAAAGGGTACCTTGACCAACGTTTCTAATAAACAGATCCAATGACGATGTCTCATCATAAGTTTCAACAACTACAGGGCGTGGTGAAATATAGGCAACTGGTCCTAAGTTTTGAATTGATGGTATTGAAATAAAATCGACCCATGCTGCATCGCTTCCACCACTTACCGAACCATCTTTTGAATAAGTCCATTTTAGTGTGTGTGAACCACTTGCAACTTGATAGATACACTCTGTCCAACCTACATTTCCGCTCCATGTATCTTTTAATGTACCATCTATCCAAAATTGTAGTTTATCATAATTTACTTCGCTTGATACTTTTACATAAAAGGTCACATCACCGCTTGATTGACAGGTAAACGTATAGGTCATTGTTGATGATTGATTATGCGAAATTGCACCAGACTTCATTGATTTTTCACCATCATAGGCTTCTCCTGTATCAACAGCCCATGGTAAATTTCCACTAAAATCAAAACCTTCTGGTATTATACCATCTTCAAACGAGAATCCTGAAAATGCATCTAACACAATAAATGCTTCCTCCATTCCCTGAACAATTTGAAAAAATTCAGTTTTGCTGACATATCCTACTTTTGAGAATTTTACAAAGTACTCTCCCTCCATAATTCCATTTACTTGAAATTCCCCTTGCTCACCAGTAACATCAGAACCTACAGGAATACCTTGAATAGCAACTGTAACACCATCAAGTGGCCTTCCTGTTGCGGAACTTACAACTATCCCGTTAAATGGCACCACTTCAGCTTGTTGTAAAACTACATCAAGTTGTGTTGCATTATTTTGAGATACCGTTACATTATTAATTGTTTGAGGAATATAACCATACGATTCAAACTTTAAATTATAGCTTCCCGGCAATAACATTCTATAGTAGTTTCCGTGAGCAGGATTGGTCATTACGTGGGAATTATCTTTGTCGTATCCTATAATTGTCATGGTTGCATTTAACGGCTCACCATTTGTATTTGTTACCAGTCCACGGATTCCGTAATGAGCTAACTCAATGTGAGTTAAAATTGCCTCACGATTGTAATTCCAGTGAGCAACCAATTGATCGGTTGACAGTAGTTTGGTATTAGAAACCTCTAAAGTAATTTCACGACAACTATGAAAATAGTTCATATAGTCTTGCCTTCCACCATAAATAACATACCAGTCTCCACCGTGGGTGACTCCATTGTTCTGTCCTGTCATATATCCTGATGGACTGTTTTGTTGTGCCAAGGTTGCGTATTGGCGACTTATTACACCATACCATGCATGATCTGCGTGTGTGTTTTGGCTACTTGTATATGAGTCCCATGGATAATTAACCACTTCGATACCTCCGTGGAAGTTAGCTCCTAAAATAAAATGGTGTGCAGTAGCGTAATCCATCATTAATTGCGTCTCTGGTTGGTACGGTGCATTGGGTCCGGTTGGACCAGGAAAATCGCGATTAAGGTCTTGTCCATTAGCGTTTGCTCTACGTGAGCCAGACACCGTGTGATTGCCCGAATAATAAGTTCCATCGGGGTTTGTGTTTGGAGATATATAAACCTCCATGTTGTTTACGATATTCGTAACGCGTTCTATACTTCCATAGTTTACTAACAGATAATCAATTAACCTCATCATAAGAATCATACCTGTTGTTTCATCGCCGTGAATTGTGCTGGTGTAAAGCAGTTGTGGCTCGGCTTCGTCTTGCATTGGGTTGTCTGATATTTTTAACGCCAAAAGCAATCTGTTTTGGACACTATACCCAATTGTGTCCAACTTACACAAATTGGGATAGTTGGCTGCCCAATTCTGCATCATCTGTACATACACTTCGTAGGTTGGATATCTGTCCCAATTCTGCATTTGTTCAACAGTTGTTGCCATATTGATTACTTTCGAAGGATCTGAAGACGGGTGTGGCAACGATTGAAACTGGTATCCAGACTTTTTAAGCATTGCGTACTCATTTTCATTGGCATATGCAATTACAGTATTGCCTTGCACGTTATCGATTGAAACTATTTGGGTTAAAAAATCCAAATCAGCTCGGCTGTTAATGGAAATCTGTAAATAGTGTTCAACAGACTGAGCCGTAACAACCTGAAATAACATCAGGATAGGGATAAGAAGTAATGTTTTTTTCATTGTTTATAATTTTAATCTGTTTATGATCGTATGGTTACTTGAGATTATAAATGACAACTTTATTTTGTAAAGATCTCCTTTTGTTTTTTATGCAAATGTAGTAAAAAAGTATCTCTTACAATTAACATTCGTTAAAAATCAAAAAGCGGATTTTTGATAAAACAAAAATCCGCTTTACACATCGCAAATATCTATGTTAAGTTACTAACTGTCATTAGTTACCCATATCAGAAATAAATTTTATTCTCATTAGCCTAATCTCTTCTTCAGAATAATCATCTTCAAAAGCTTTTATGGCATCTTCGATAGAGTCGCTTTCCGCCTCGGTTCTGAAGTATTCATATATTTCGTCTTGATTTTCTTTGTCTAATATCTGATCCAAATGGTAATCAATATTCACTTTGGTTCCGAAATTAACAATTGCTTCAATTTCTGATATTAATTCTAACATATCTATTCCTTTGGAATCAGCAAACTCATCCAAAGATACTTTCCTGTCAATTATCTGAATTATATTAACCTTCAATCCCGATTTGTTTACAACAGACTTAACAACTAAATCTGTTGGTCTCTCTATTTCATTGTCTTCGACGTACTTGCGAATCAATTCTATAAAAGGTTCTCCGTATCGCTTTGCTTTTCCAGGTCCTACTCCTGATATATTTTGCATCTCCTCAATAGTAATCGGGTATTGCATTGTCATATCCTCTAATGAAGGGTCTTGGAAAATTACCCAAGGCATTAATTTTTTCTCTTTTGCAATCTTTTTTCGTAACGATTTTAGCATTTCAAAAAGCTCGGGGTCAAGAACATTTGGTCCACTATCCAACACAGCATTGTCACTATCTTCCTCGTAATCATGTTCTTTGTAAAGCTTTATATCATACGGTTTCTTTAGGTATTCATAACCTTTTTCAGTAAGATGTACGGTGCCATAGTTTACTATATCCTTGTCAATCAAATTATGAATTAACATTTGCCTGATAACACCTTGCCAAAAACGAGTGTCTTTGTCGCTACCACTTCCGAATGTTTCAAGCTGGTGATGTCGGAACGATTTTACTGCTGCTGATTGTACACCAGATAACACGTTGGCAATATGATCGGGTTTAAACTCCTGACGTACTGATATGATTGCATTCAAAGCCTCAACGATATACTCTTTCCCTTCAAAATGCTCTTTTGGATTCAAGCAATTGTCGCAGTTGCCACAAGGCTCTTTTAAATCTTCTCCGAAATATTTAAGCAGTTGTATTACTCTACATACCGATGATTCGGCATAACTTACAACATCAGACAACAATTGCTTGCCAATTTCTTGCTCGCTTACGGGTTTACCTTGCATAAACTTTTCTAACTTTAAAATGTCTTTATAACTGTAAAAAGTAATGCATTTCCCTTCTCCTCCATCGCGACCCGCGCGCCCGGTTTCTTGATAATATCCTTCTAGACTTTTTGGAATATCGTAATGAATAACATAACGAACATCGGGTTTATCAATACCCATACCGAAGGCTATTGTTGCTACAATTACATCAATATCTTCCTGAAGGAACATATCCTGATTGGTCGACCTTTTAGAAGCCTCCATTCCTGCATGATAAGCCAAGGCTTTGATGCCATTTACCTGGAGAACTTCGGCAAGCTCTTCAACCTTTCGGCGACTTAGACAATAGATTATCCCTGACTTTCCTTCATTATTCTTGATATACTTAATAATTTCTCTATCTGTATTGACTTTTGGTCTTATTTCATAATACAAATTATGTCGTCTAAATGAGGATTTAAACTCCACCGCATCTAACATTCCAAGGTTTTTTTGAATATCGTGCTGTACCTTAGGCGTTGCAGTAGCCGTTAGTGCTATTATTGGTGCGCGACCTATTTTATCAATTATTGGACGTATTCTTCGATACTCTGGTCTAAAATCGTGCCCCCACTCTGAAATACAGTGCGCTTCGTCAACAGCATAAAAACTAACTTTTGCCTTTCGAAGAAATTCAATATTCTCATCTTTAGTAAGTGACTCGGGTGCCACATACAGCAACTTTGTTCTGCCATCCAATATATGATCTTTAACTTTTTGAATCTCACCCTTTGTCAACGAAGAGTTTATAAAATGGGCTACACCGTCATCTTCACTAAAACCTCGCATTGCATCAACCTGATTCTTCATTAAAGCAATCAAAGGAGAAATTACTACGGCAGTTCCTTCCATTAATAATGCGGGTAACTGGTAACAGAGAGATTTCCCTCCACCGGTTGGCATTAACACAAATGTATCATTCTGTTCTAAAAGGTTGTTAATAATTTGTTCTTGATTCCCTTTAAATGTGTCAAACCCAAAGTGCGTTTTTAAATAATGGTGTAACGGGTATTTTAATTTAATCATAGTAAATTTTAATTGGAAGTTTTATCAACCCCATAATACAAAATATTAAACACGTAAAATAATAATAAAACACTACATTTGTAGCAAAAATTGTGCACAATTTAATAATTCTTTTCAAAAATGACAAATAAAGAATTAACCTTAAAAGCTATAAAAAAGTTAGCTGTCGATACTATAAGATTTGAGGCTCAATCAATTGAAAAGCTTGTTGAATATATTGATGATGATTTTGCTAAATCTGTACAATTAATATTTGAATCAAAAGGACGAGTAATAATAACCGGAATTGGGAAAAGTGCCAATATTGCAGGAAAAATTGTCGCAACAATGAACAGTACTGGTACTCCTGCCATTTTTATGCACGCTGCTGATGCTATTCATGGTGATCTTGGAATGATTCAACCAGACGATGTAATAATTTGCATTAGCAAAAGTGGCAACACTCCCGAAATTAAAGTGCTTGTTCCATTGATTAAAAAATTTGGCAATAAATTAATAGCATTGGTATCAAACACTAATTCATTTTTAGCTTTACAAGCTGACTTTGTACTAAAAGCCACTGTTGAAAAAGAGGCTTGTCCAAACAACTTGGCTCCCACCTCAAGCACAACAGCGCAGTTGGTTTTAGGTGATGCTCTTGCTGTTTGCTTACTACATTATCGGGGATTTGATTCTTCTGATTTTGCAAAATATCATCCGGGAGGCTCACTGGGGAAAAAACTTTATATGAGGGTAGAAGATATTTATAAAAATAACTCTTCCCCTAAGGTTGATATTAATTGTAATTTGAATAAAATTATTTATGAAATTTCTTCAAATCGTCTTGGAGCTACAGCAATTACAGACAAAAGTAACAATGTGTTAGGAGTTATTACCGATGGGGATTTGCGCCGTATGCTTCAATCTGGGGTTGATATAAAAACAATAAAAGCAGGCGATTTCATGACCAAAAACCCTAAAACAATAGATGAAAACGAGCTGGCAATCAACGCTTTTAATTTAATGGAAAAATACAGTATAACACAGTTGATAGTAACAAAAGAGGATAAATATGCCGGAATCATTCATTTACACGACATTATACGTGAAGGAATTGTTTGAATCACACGACTTCCAAATATGTTTATTAAAAATTAAAATATTGTCATTGTTTCATCGTTTACTTAATTAACAAGGATTATAAAACACACTCCTAAATCACATGAGAAAAATTTTATTAATTTTTACAGTTATTTACTGCACAGTATCATTTTACAGTTGCAATTTTTTTAACAAAGAGGAAAAAATACCAGCCTATATTCAGATAGACTCATTAACCTATCAGGGTATTAGTCCTAATATATTTACGTGTGCATATGTTTTTGTCAACTATAAATTAGTTGGCGTTTTTGAGTACCCAAGGACCATACCTGTTCTGGTATCAGGAGATGCGGTTGTTACCATTCGTCCCGGTATCGACTTAAACGGATACTCATACGAAAGAACCATTTATCAAATGTCCGATATAAGCGAGACACGTATTACTCTTGAACCTCAAAAAATACATAATATAAATCCCGCTTTTAGTGATTTGCCTTCAGTACACACAGCGTGGCTTGAGAATTTTGAACAATCTGCTATTACACTTACGGCAGCAGACTCTCTTACACCACAAATAAAAGTAGTAAGAAATCAACGCCCCGGACATACAGGTTATATAGGCAGAATACAAATATCCCCAAGTGACACTTTAACCGAAAAATTCGATTATACATATTATGACTCTATACCCATATATTTTCAGGCTACTCCGGGATATTTGGAATTTTCATATAAATGCAACGAGCCTTTCGAAGTCCGCATAAAAGCGTACAACATAGCAAATGGCGAACTGCACGACAAAACTGTTTTGTTTACCTATAAATCACCTGACATATGGAAAAGAATGTACATTAATTTTGCAACAATTGTGCGTGAAATGGGTCCGGGGTTCTATTACAAACCATATTTCAGAATAAGACGACTTGCAAATACAAATCCACAAGATTCAATAAATATAGACTTAGATGACATTAGAATAGTCTATAAAAAGAGCATTTAGAGATGTTAAAGCCTAAAAAGCTGATAGCCAAATATGTTTTTTTCGACTACATTGCCGCAATGACAGCGTGGTCTGCCTTCTACTTTTATCGTAAAATTGTAATTGAATTACCTCTGTTCGGAGAACTACACACGGAAATAAATATGGAGTTTTTTCTGGGAACTCTACTTCTTCCTGTTCTTTGGGTGCTGTTTTATTACTTAACGGGTCAATATCAAAATCCATATTACAGATCACGGCTCAAAGAGTTAGGACATACAATATCTACAACTATCGTAGGGTCAACAATAATATTCTTCGCATTGATATTGGACGACTATATTGGCACATACAAAGACTACTATTCATTATATCTTATCTTAATTTTGTTTCACTTTGCTGCTACATATATCCCTCGTTTAACTATCACGGCAACAACGATAAAAAAAATCCGATCGGGAAGAATTGGTTTTAATACGGTATTTATAGGAGGAGGTGAAAAAGCACTGAACTTTTACAAAAAAAACAAAGAAGGTATTCGTTCTAGTGGACTAATTGTAAAAGGATTTGTTGCTATTTATGAAAACTCCACTTATCAAGCTGCAGAAGTGTTGACACAATTAGGCTACTTAAAAGACATTCACAAAATTATTGCCGAAAATGACATACACGAAGTAATTATTGCCAGTGAAGCCAAAGAACAAGAACAAGTTGAAGCGATTATACATCATATTGAATTTATTGATGTAAAAATCAAGCTAATACCTGACCTGTTTGATATGTTTACAGGAAAATATTTAACCCCAGGAATATCCAAAAACCCATTATTAGAAATATCCCATAATGTATTACCTGCTTGGCAGGAAAACACAAAACGCTTTACCGACATAATTGGTTCTTTGATATGTATGATAATTTTATCACCTGTTTATTTATTTCTCGCGTTTGGAGTGAAGCAATCTTCAAAAGGTCCCATATTATATAACCAAGAGAGAATTGGCAAAAACGGAAAACCTTTTAAAATATACAAATTTCGTTCGATGTTCATAGGTGCCGAAAAGAATGGACCAATGCTCTCATCAAAAAATGACAACCGGATTACTAAATTCGGACTATTTATGCGTAAAACCAGACTTGACGAAATTCCCCAATTTTTCAATGTTTTTATCGGCAACATGTCACTTGTTGGACCTCGACCTGAAAGACAATATTATATTGAACAAATTGTGCAACGTACACCTCAATACAAGCGCTTACTAAAAGTGAGGCCTGGTATTACATCATGGGGACAAGTAAAATATGGATATGCCGAAAATGTTGACCAAATGGTAGAAAGACTAAAATATGACCTTATTTATATTGAGAACATGTCGATATATTTTGACCTGAAAATCATAATATACACTATTAAAACAGTTCTCGAGGGAAGTGGCAAATAATTATATCTTTTGAGATAAAAGAAAATTACAAAACTCAATATCACTCTTTTTAGTTATTTTTACATTAGTTGGTTCTCCTTCAACCATAAATACTTTATTCCCGGAATGTTCATAAACTGAAGCATCATCAGTAAAACTACTGTTATAATCAACTTTGTAAGCCTTTTTAATAAGTTCATAATTAAAAACTTGAGGTGTTTGAACCAAAAAAACATTATCACGTAGAATCGTTTTACTATCTTGTAAAGAACCAAAACGAACTGTTTCTGACGGATTAATAACAGGAATCGCCGAATTATTGGAGATTACAGTCTTAAAACACCTATCTATCAAATTTGCACTAACAACAGGTCTAACACCGTCATGTATTGCAACCCATTTAGGATTGCTTAATGAACTTAATCCATTTCGAACACTAAAAAAACGTTCTATACCGCCATCAACTATTTTATGACGTATATTTATGGAGTAATTTTCACACATGGTTATCCATGTGTCAATATGAGCTTTGGGTAATACTACAACTATCTCAATGTCATTATCATAGTTAAAAAACTTCTCTATAGTATGTAAAAGCACAGGCTTCGATTGCAAAAGCAAAAACTGCTTGGGTGTAGAAACTCCCATTCTTACACCTGAACCTCCGGCAACTATAACAACAGACTTTTCAGACATTTGCGATATTTTTTTGTTTTCTCAAATTTATTTCAAAACAAAAGTATTTAAAATATTGCACTATACAAACACACCATTTTAAGAAACTAACATTTCAAAATCTGTTTAACCAAAAAAATAAGTACTTTTGTTCACAGTAATGCGATTTTTGCATTATCTTAACTCCTAAATTATCAGACATCATAACAATAATTTTACAAATAAATAATAACTACAATAAACTAAGCGTTAGACTTACAAAAAAACATGGATAAATATAACAAAAAGAGACGTTTACGAATGTCTATACTGCTTTTTGCCTTCTTAATCAGTTTATTATCTCTGTTATATACAAACCTAATTGTTGACAAACTAAAAATAGAAGAACGCAAAAAAATGGAATTATATGCTTTAGCATTAAAAAAATTTGCGGAATACGATAATTTAGACGCAGACATGAGTCTGGTTACAGAGATAATAACCAACAACACTACTGTTCCCCTAATACTTACTACAGATACTGACAGCATATTGGCTTTTGTAAACTTCAATCCTAAAAAGTCTGAAGACACTAAATATATGGAGTCGGAGCTTGAAAAAATTAAACTAACCCAAGAGCCCATTATTATCTCGCTTGCAAACAACGAGGAACAGCGAGTATATTATAAAGACTCTACCGTTCTAACCATTCTGTCATGGTATCCATTCGTACAACTGTTTATGTTTGCACTATTCATATTAGTAGGTTATATCGCTTTTAGCAACTCGCGTAAAGCCGAACAAAACAGCGTATGGATTGGTATGTCAAAAGAAACCGCACACCAATTAGGTACACCTATTTCTTCATTGTTGGCTTGGGTAGAAATTTTGAAAAACTATCCTGAAATTGACAGTTATATGAGTGAAATACAAAAAGATATAAACAGATTAGATGTTATAGCCCGCAGATTTTCTAAAATAGGATCTTCACCCGACCTAACACTCGAACCAATTGCAGAAGTAATAAAAAGTGCAATTGAATATATGCAATATAGAACACCTGAAAATGTTAATTTCAATTATAACTCGTCACCCAACTCAGAAGTTAGCATAATGATGAATCGTAGCCTTTTTGAATGGGTTATAGAAAATTTGATTAGAAATTCAGTTGATGCAATGCAAGGAAAGGGAAATATTAATTTCGATTTATCAGTTACTGGCAAAAAACTATATCTTGATATCAGCGATACAGGAAAAGGAATTCATAAAAGATACTATAAAACTATATTCAGTCCAGGATATACATCCAAAGAGCGTGGCTGGGGATTAGGCTTATCATTAGCAAAAAGAATTATTGAAAACTATCATAAAGGAAAATTATTTGTTAAAACCTCAGAATTAAACAAAGGCACCACAATGAGAATTGTTCTTAACATACAACAAACACTAAACTAACAACTTAATCCCGTTTTATTTCATTCCAAACACTTTTTTTTATACTTAAAAAAACAAAAAAAGCAAAATTGAAATCATAGAATAGGGTTATTAAAGATAGTTTTATTAATTTTGCACGAATTTTGATAATCTGTTGCCCGTTTTTCAAAAAGCATAAAAATAAATCAGCAAAGACAGTGATTAAATTAAAGTTAAAATGAAAACAACAAAAAGCATTCTTGACAGATATAAGATAAAAATTGCAGAGTTGCCTTTAGGAATATCTGAATACAACTTTGTTCTGGACGATGTTCTGTTTTCTTATTTTAACCATCCATACGTTGAAAAGGGAAATGTAGCTGCCAAAGTTACTTTAGACAAAAGACCAAATTTAATTGAAGTCAACATTACAGTAAGTGGCACACTCGAAGTACAATGTGACCGTTGTTTAGATTATTTCTTATACCCAATAAATACTAACGAAATAATTCTATATACAATAGGACAACAAGAAGAACATGAAAACAAAAATGTTGTAATTATTACAAAAGAACAATCAGTAATTGATTTATCGTCAGATTTATATGAAATAGCTGTAACACAATTGCCAATAAGCAAAGTTCATCCAAACAATGAACAAGGTGTATCTTTGTGCAATTCTAAAATGTTAGAGTTATTAAATAAATATTTGGTTAATGAAGAACAAATTAACCCAACTCAAAAATTAAGTGATATAATAAAATAAATTAATAAAAAAATGGCACATCCTAAACGCAAACAGTCAAAATCAAGACGAGACAAAAGAAGAACTCATTTTAAAGCAATCGAGCCTCAATTATCAAAATGCAATAACTGTGGAGCGACACACCGTTATCACAGGATTTGTCCCGAATGTGGATTTTACAGAGGACGACTTGTAGATGATAAAAAAGCAGTATAATACACGTAAAATGTAATAGTTACAGCCCGTATGAATAACTTATTTCACTACGGGTTGCTCTGTTTGTTAGTTCTTATTCAAACTAATAACCAATGAACATACTAAAAATTGGTATTGATATAATGGGTGGCGATAAAGCTCCGACTGAGATTGTAAAAGGTGCAATTTTGGCGAGTAATGCTATTGATAATAATATCAAATTAGTACTCTTCGGAGATTCTACGGCGGTTAAAAATATTTGTGAGCAAAATAATTTCAATCCAGATGTGTTTGAATTAGTGCATACAACCGAAATAATCGAGATGCACGATCATTCTGCTAAATCTTTTCAAACTAAAACAGACTCGAGTATCACAAAAGGATTTGAATATCTTGCCACTCAAAAAATAGATGCCTTTGCAAGTGCCGGAAATACTGGAGCAATGTTAGTTGGTGCCATGATGGTCATTAAACCCATTGAAGGAATTATACGCCCTTGCTTATCAACACTATTGCCTAAAACAGACGGAAAAGAAGCAATATTGCTTGATATAGGAATAAACCCTGATTGCAAACCAGAAGTTCTCTTGCAATGGGGAATAATTGGATCTGTTTTTGCCAAAGAAGTTTATAATATTGAAAATCCCAAAGTTGCTCTTTTGAATGTAGGAACAGAAGAGGGAAAAGGAAATCTATTAGCCCGAACCACGTATAAACTAATGAAGGAATCAAGAGATATTAATTTTATTGGCAATATCGAAGGCTCAGATCTTTTTAGGCCAGAAGTGGCCGATGTTGTTGTTACTGACGGCTTTACAGGGAACGTGGTTTTAAAACAATCAGAAATTATTTACCGATTAGCCCAAAAGCGTGGTATTAATGATGAATATTTTAACCGATTTAATTTTGAATTATACGGAGGTACACCTATATTAGGCATCAATAAAGCTGTTGTTGTAGGTCATGGAATATCGAAAGCAAGTGCCATTAAAAACATGATTATCAATACCATAAATATTTTAGAGACAAATTTGACAGCAAAAATCGCAACTCGGATAATGACTGCCAAACAACTAACCTAAGCATTACGAATAAAACGATATTTACAATTTAAACTATATACGGATGGACACAATCAGAGCAACTATTACTGGAGTCGCAGCAGCAGTTCCAGACTATATTCTTACCAACGAGGAGTTAAGTCAAATGGTTGATACTACCGATGAATGGATAATGACAAGAATTGGTATTAAAGAAAGACATATCATTCGGGAACCAGGAAAAGGAAGTTCGGATGTTGGTGCAAAAGCAGTATCACTACTACTTGAAAAAACCAATACCAAACCGGAAGAAATTGATCTTCTCATTTGTGCAACCGTGACACCAGACATGCAGTTTCCTGCAACTGCAAACATCATAAGCGATAAAGTAGGAATAAAAAACGCCTTTTCATTTGACATAAACGCAGGTTGTAGCGGATTTTTATACACTCTTTCGACAGGTGCCAAGTTTGTAGAAACAGGCAAATATAAAAAAGTTATAATTGTAGGTGCCGAAAAAATGAGTAGCATAGTTGACTATCAAGACAGAGCTACTTGTCCAATATTTGGAGATGGTTCAGGTGCTGTTTTATTAGAGCCTACAAATGAAGATATTGGTATAATCGACGAAATATTACAGTCTGATGGAGTAGGAAGAGTTCACTTACATCAAAAAGCTGGTGGCTCTGTAAAACCCGCTTCACAAGAAACAGTCGCAGCACGCGAACACTATATATATCAAGAAGGACAGGCAGTTTTCAAATGGGCTGTGTCAAAAATGGCAGATGTCTCTGTTGAAGTAATGAAAAGAAACAAAATTACACCCGAGAATTTAGCTTGGTTAGTTCCGCATCAGGCGAATATGAGAATTATTGAGGCTGTTGCAAGACGTATGGGGATTAAGCCAGAACAGGTCATGATTAATATTCAAAAATATGGTAACACCACAGCGGCTACTCTCCCATTGTGCTTATGGGAATGGGAACCTGTGTTGAAAAAGGGTGACAACATTATTCTTGCAACATTTGGAGCAGGCTTCACATGGGGAGCAATATATTTAAAATGGGGATACAACGGCAATGAAATTTAATTAAAATATAAAAGAGATGGGAAAAATTAACAATACTGTTGACATCAACTCAATAAATATTATTTGCAGAGGCACAACCATTAATGGAGATATTACAACGGACGGAGAAATAAGAATCGATGGTGTTGTTGAAGGAAACCTTCATGCAAAAGGAAAAGTTGTAATAGGAACATCGGGTCGCCTTAACGGTGAAATTGTGTGTAGAAGTGCAGATATAGAAGGAAAAGTTGAGGGAAAAATAAATGTTAACGAACTACTTTCCTTTAAAAACACATGCGTTTTTAAAGGCGATATCGTAACAAAACAATTATCAATTGAACCCGGTGCTACATTTAATGGCACATGTCAAATGTCAAACAATATAGTTCAAAATACAGAAATAAAAAACAAGCAAAGTTAAAAGAACACTTATTAGTACTTGTGTAGCAATTACATGTAGCTCTACTGAGCCTTTATTTAAGTTTTTTTAAGCAAAACATACTATATATTATTAGTTTAACAAACCTTATATAAAACATACTGTTTTTTTATAGTATTTGTTTTTTCACTTTCTTTAAAACTAATTTACGATATAGAATGGTAAAACAATTAATGAAATCATACGCAATAAGGATACTACTAATAGATATCCTGTTGGTAGTATCGTACATAGCTGTAATCACATACACCTCTCTAAGTGTTAGCAATTTGTTGTTTGGTATAATTTTGTCCTTCTTTAGTATCGTTTACTTTTTTTCACAATATGTTTTCATAAAAAAGTCAATCACAAACAATATTAATAAGATCTTTTTAATATGTTCAGTAACCAAAATGGCAGTATTACTTGTAGGACTTTTGGTATTATTACTGTTATTTAAAGAGTATGCAAAATTTATAACAATAAGCGTATTAACTCTATACGTACTGTTTACTATTAATGAAATTCATTCTATTTTAGCAACAATAAAAACTAAACGTAACAAAAAACAATAAAAGAAATTTCAACTAATTTCAATTATATTGTTAAAGTTATTATATTTGTTAGGTGAAAATGATTCAAAAAATACTGTTTCTTTAGACATAATTAGGTATAGTAAACACTTAATATGGTTTTAAACACCGACAGATATAGATGTGATTTTCATTTATCAACACTGTAAATCTCCAACAAATGAACTTAACATTTTTCGGAAGCTTCAAAGTAAAAAATGTATTGTCAACCTTATTATTAGCAGTACTAACAGTTTTTACTACAAATTCGTCATATGCTACCGATAATACCGAAGAAGATAGTTTTAACCCAGGACTTATGATAATGGGACATGTAAGCAATTCCTACGAATGGCACATATTAACTACACCTTCGGGCAAACATATATCAATACCGCTACCAGTGATTTTATACAGCTCACAAACTGGTTTGAATATTTTTATGTCTTCTAAATTTGAACATGGCCACGCCAGGTATAATAATTTTGAGATATGTAAAGAAGGCACATACAAAGGCAAAATAGTTGAATATAGTGCCGTTGATGGAGAAACACTTATAGGAAAACCTTATGATTTCAGCATTACAAAAAACCTTATAGGACTGCTTGTTGGACTTACTCTTACAGCTTTTTTAGTATTAAAATCAGTAAAAATTGCCAACCAAACAAAAGGCGAGCCACCAAGGGGTTTATTGTCAGTAATAGAACCTATCGTAATATTTGTTAGAGACGATATTGTTAAATCCTCTATAGGAGAAAAATATGAAAAATTTTTGCCCTTCTTGCTCTCAGTGTTTTTTATGATTTTTATTACTAACCTTACAGGGATAATTCCAATAGTTCCTTTTGGAGCCAACGTTACTGGTAATATTTCCGTTACTTTAGGTTTAGCCCTATTCACGTTTTTAACAATACATTTTAATGCCAACAAAGACTATTGGAAACATATATACAACACTCCTGGAGTACCATGGTGGATGAAATTTCCCGTACCTATTATGCCCTTTGTGGAATTCATGAGTGTATTGCTTAAACCTTTAGTATTGGCAATCCGACTCTTTGCAAATATTTTAGCTGGTCACGTTATTATTTTGGCTTTTGTCTCGTTGATTTTTATCTTCGCGCAACTGTCAGCCGTAGCAGCTGGGTTTGTTTCGCCCGTAACTATAATTTTTGTCATGTTTATGTTTTGCATCGAGATGTTAGTAGCATTTATTCAAGCTTTTGTGTTTACATTATTGTCAGCAATTTTTATTGGTATGGCAGTAGCAGAAAAGCATTAATTTATAAAACCCATTAATCTATAAAAACAAACAATTATGGTAAGTTTATTAATTATTTTAGGTCAAGCAGCAGTAGGAGCTTCATTAGCAAAAATGGGAGCCGGTATATCTGCAGCGCTTGTAGTAATTGGAGCAGCATTTGGAATTGGACGTATCGGTTCTCATGCAATGGAATCTATGGCACGTCAGCCAGAAGCAGCAGGCGACATTCGTTCAGGTATGGTTGTTGCCGCCGCTCTTATTGAGGGTGCAGCGTTTTTTGCACTCGTTATATGTTTTTTGATTTTGTTTGTTTAAAACAGTCACATTTTTATTTTCATGCAGCGGTTGGCTGCATGAAAATAATTAATTATTAAGATTATGGAAATTTTTCTACCCGAATTAGGATTGTTTGTATGGACAGTAGTGGCTTTCGCGGTTTTTTTAATTATCATGAAAAAGTTTGCGTGGAAACCATTAATGGGCATGTTAAATGACAGAGAACAATCAATTGCAGACGCTCTTTCAATGGCTGAAAAATCAAGGCAAGAGTACGCTGAATTAGAAATAATGCAAAAAAAGATGATTGCCGAAGCGGAAGAAGAGAGAATTAAACTCATTCAAGAAGCAAGAGCAGAAAAATCTCAAATTATTGCAGAAGCCAAAGAGGAAGCAATCCGCAATGCAAACCAAATAGTCGAAAGAGCCAGACAAGAAATTATTAATGAAAGAGAAAGAGCTACGAGCGAGTTAAAAGAAGAGATAGCCAAATTTTCAGTTCAGATAGCTGAAATGATACTCAAACAAAAGCTCGAAAGCGACAAAGCTCAGCAAAAATTAATCGATGAGTACATCAACGATTTAAGAATTAACTAATTACCTATTGTAAAATGGATCAAAGCGCAATACCTGTTCGATATGCAAAAGCTCTATTTGAACTATCAATAGAACAAAATATTGAAGAAGAAATATACAAAGACATTACTCTTATCAATCAAGTCATTGCCGACAATACTGACTTTATGTTAGCACTCACTTCACGAGCTATTTTACAATCAGATAAAATTAAAATATTAAAAGAAACTATTGAACCTCACGTTAACAAACTAACATTCAGGTTTTTAAAGCATGTCATCAAAAAAAGACGAGAAGAATTTATTTTAAGGATAATTCTTGAATTTATAAAGTGCTACAATAAAAGGCACGATATCATTAAAGTCACAGTAAAAAGTGCTAGCACACTTACAAACGAGCATGTTAGTAAAATAAAAAATATCATATCTGAGCAAACCGGTAAAACTCCTATTATGGCTTATGATGTTGATAAGTCACTAATAGGGGGTTATCAGGTTATTATTGATGACAAATTTTACGACATGTCAGTAAAAGGAATGCTAAATAAAATTGAAAAATCATTTTAATACACCAAAAATATTATTATGGCTCAAATTAAACCAGCCGAGATTTCGGAAATAATCAAAAAGCAAATCAGCGACATCAATATTGATGGTAAATACGAAGAAGTTGGTACTGTACTAACAATTGGAGACGGTATAGCAATTGTTTACGGTTTAACACAAGTACAAGCCAACGAACTTGTTGAATTTCCTAATGGCACTAAGGGTTTAGTGCTGAATCTCGAGGAAGATAGCGTAGGAGTAGTTTTATTAGGACCTACTGGCGAAATTAAAGAAGGCGACACTGTAAAACGTACTCGTAGAATAGCCTCAATTAATGTAGGACACGGTCTGTTAGGGCGAATAATTAATACTATCGGCGAACCATTAGATGGACTTGGCCCAATAACTGGAGAACTGTACGAAATGCCACTTGAGCGCAAAGCTCCGGGTGTAATCTTCAGACAACCGGTTAAAGAGCCTTTACAAACAGGTATTCTCGCAATTGATGCTATGATTCCAATAGGACGTGGACAGCGCGAGTTGATTATTGGTGATAGACAAACAGGAAAGACAGCAATTGCTATTGATACAATCATAAATCAAAAAAAACATTATGATGAAGGCAAACCTGTTTTTTGTATATACGTAGCTATCGGTCAAAAAGGCTCAACTGTAGCACAAATTGCTGCAACATTACAAAAACATGGAGCTATGGATTATACGGTTATTGTTTCTGCTACAGCCGCCGATCCAGCAGCAATGCAATTCTATGCTCCTTTCGCAGGAGCGTCAATAGGCGAGTTTTTCAGAGACACAGGAAACCACGCGTTAGTTGTTTTTGATGATTTATCAAAACAAGCTGTATCATACCGCGAAGTTTCTCTACTTTTAAGAAGACCTCCAGGACGTGAAGCATATCCAGGTGACGTGTTCTATCTACACTCACGTTTGCTTGAAAGAGCTGCTAAAATTATTGAATCTGATGAAATTGCTAAAAACATGAACGATCTACCCGATGTGTTAAAAGATAAAGTTAAGGGTGGAGGTTCATTAACAGCTCTTCCAATTATTGAAACACAATCAGGAGACGTATCAGCATATATTCCTACTAACGTAATCTCTATTACTGACGGACAGATATTCCTTGAATCAGACTTGTTTAACGCCGGTGTTCGACCAGCAATTAACGTAGGTATTTCTGTTTCGCGTGTTGGAGGAAACGCACAAGTTAAAGCAATGAAAAAAGTGGCTGGAACCTTGAAAATTGACCAGGCACAATATCGCGAGTTGGAAGCTTTCTCTAAATTTGGTTCTGACTTAGACCCTGCTACATTAGCTGTCTTGGATAAAGGTCGAAAAAATGTCGAGCTACTTAAACAACCACAATATAGTCCTGTACCTGTTGAAAAACAGATAGCTCTTGCTTATGCAGGTACACGAGGATTATTAAGAGATGTAAGCTTAAACAACGTAAAAAAATGGCAAGAAAAATATCTGTCATTATTAGAAACAAATGGAAAAGAAACTTTAGAAAGATTACGAAAAGGAGAACTTACGGTGGGAGACGAAGAAACTCTAAAAGCATTTGCTGAAGAGGCTTCAAAGAAACTTGTTTGATAAAATAGTTAGATATGGCAAACCTAAAAGAGATAAGAACCCGAATTACTTCGGTAACCAATACAAGACAGGTTACTAGTGCCATGAAAATGGTATCAGCAGCCAAATTGCGTAAAGCACAAGAAGCGGTTGCCAAAATAAGGTCTTATTCCGATAAAATGCTTGAAATTATTGATTCTGTTGGGAAATCAGTTACAGAGAGTTTCGATTCTCCCCTATTTAAACTTAAACCAACGGGCAGTACTTTAGTAATATTGGTTACCTCAAACAAAGGACTTTGTGGTGTTTTTAATTCAGCCATTACTCGTATGGCGGTTGACTGGGTAAAAACCGAGCGCGCCGAAGAACTTGAAAATAAACAAGTAACTTTTTTAACAATTGGAAAAAAGGGATTTGATGTTATTTCAAGAATGGGATTTGACATTATTGGGCGTAATGACAATTTAGTTAATAAACCATCATACAATCTTACAACATTTTTCACTAAAACACTATTAGAAAAATATAACAACGGCGAATATCGCGAGATAATAATATTTTACAATAGTTTTAAAAATGTTGCTACTCAGCAACCGCTAATGGAGACATTTTTGCCCATAAAAATTGAAAAGAACGATGATGAAAAACATGATGCACTTGAGTATATATTAGAACCCAATTCTGATGCGATACTCGAAGAATTAGCTCCAAAAATGTTGGAAACAGAAATGCATAAAATTATCCTCGATTCAATTGCCTCTGAACACGGAGCACGAATGACAGCTATGCATATAGCTACCGATAACGCAACTGAATTATTAGACACGCTAACGCTTAACTACAACAAAGAACGTCAATACAGCATCACAAACGAACTACTTGAAATCGTATCTGGAGCAAATGCATTAAAGGGCTAAAACATTTATTTGAAGGGATACAAAAATGTGGACAAGATTTGCAGGGATTATTCTAAGATATCGTATTGGTATATTGTCATTTATCATTCTTATCACAGCATTCATGGCATATAAAGCCTTTGATGCACGTATGGCGTATACGTATGCCCAAATGCTACCTGAGTCAGACACCACATTTGTAGAACACCTATATTTCAAACAAGTTTTTGGCGAAGAGGCAAATATGTTTGCCATTGGAGTTAAAGATCCCGACTTTTATACAAAAGATAGGTTCAACGCTTATTCAAAATTAACCCAAGAAATTAGATCACAATACGGAATTACAGATGTGCTCTCAGTTGGACAAGTTGTAAATCCATACAGAAACGATTCATTACAGATATTTGAATTCAAAAAACTATTCCCCTCAGAAGTTCAAACACAAGAAGAGCTTGATAGCTTAACTAACATATTTAAAAGTCTAAGTTTTTATGATGGTCTAGTTTATAACAATGCTGAAAATGTCTTTTTATTCGCAGTTACTCTCGATAAAAATTTATTAAACACAAAAGAGAGAGTAGGTATAATTGACAACGTTCACAAAATAGCCGACGACTTTGCAGAGAAACATAACATTGAGCTTAGTTACAGCGGACTTCCCTACATAAGAACAGAAATAAGCAAAAAAATTAAGGAAGAGATAAAACTATTTATTGCTTTAGCTTTTATAGTTACTGCAACCGTACTGTTTCTGTTTTTTAGGTCATTCAAAGCAGTCTTTTTTTCTCTGTTAATTGTAGGTATAGGTGTTGTTTGGACTTTTGGGACACTTGGATTACTTAATTATGAAATAACTATTCTGACGGGCATGATCCCTCCAGTGCTCATTATAATTGGAATCCCAAACAGTATTTTCATGTTAAACAAATATCACACTGAATATAAACGACATGGGAACAAAATAAAAGCACTGCAAAGGGTTATTTCAAAAGTTGGAAATGCGGTTTTCCTCAGCAATTTAACAACAGCTGTAGGATTTGCTACCTTTATATTAACATCGAGTGGAATATTAATTGAATTTGGAATAGTTGCCTCTTTAAACGTTATGGCACTGTTTTTAATAGCAGTTTGCCTAATTCCAATTATATTCAGTTTTCTACCACCACCGAAGTATAGACACGTAAAACATCTTGAAAAAAAACGCACCACATTCATTATTGACAAACTTGAAACTATATCTATAAAATACAGACCTACTGTTTTTATAGTTACTGCATCTCTCATCGTAATAGCAATTTTTGGAATTAGTCGCATTCACACAACAGGATATATGGTTGACGACATTCCCCCCGATGATCCCATACTTACTGACCTAAAATTCTTTGAAAAACATTTCGATGGAGTTATGCCTGTCGAAATTTTAGTTGATACAAAAGAACCACAAGGTGCTTTTAAGCTTGAAACACTTAGGAAACTTGATGCTCTTCAAGATTCACTCTCAAAATATCCCGAGCTATCAAAACCATACTCGTTAGCTGAAGCAGCTAAGCTATTAAGGCAATCGTACTATGATGGAGATCCTCGAAGGTACAGGGTACCCATAGAACGAGAACGCTTAGCTATGGCAAAATACTTAAAAACCGATGAGAAACAGAAAAATGTTCTTACAAACTTTCTAGATTCAGGTTTTCAAATCACACGCATGACATTACGAATGCACGATATTGGAACCGTACAAATGAAAAGCACCACACAAAAAATTGAAAACAATATAAAATCTATTTTCCCCGATAGCTTATACTATACACTTTTGACAGGAACAAGCATTGTTTTTGCAAAAGGAACACAATATCTTATCAAAAACCTTTTTACAAGCCTTGCAATTGCCATATCATTTATTGCATTGGTATTCTTATTCTTACTTGGAAGTTGGAGAATTGCACTGATAGGATTAATACCCAATTTAATTCCACAACTAATGACAGCAGCATTAATGGGATATTTTGGAATACCAATTAAACCCTCAACAATCCTTATTTTTAGCATTGCATTTTGTATCTCAGTTGATAACACAATTCACTTCCTATCTAAGTATATGCAAGAAATGAGGGTGTTAAATTGGAACACAGGAGAAGCGGTTAAAGCTGCCAGACGCGAAGTTGGAATAAGCATGATGTACACAAGCACAGTACTACTTTTCGGATTTGCGATCTTTGCAGCATCAGAGTTTGGAGGAACAAAAGCACTAGGAACACTTGTTGGTTTAACACTTTTTTTCGCTATGATTTCAAACCTAGTCATATTGCCATCACTGTTATTAACTTTTGAAAAAACAATTACAACAAAAGCGTTTAAACAATCAGCTTTACAAATGCCCTCGGAAGATGAAAACAACGGCTTTAACAATAATGAAAAGTAAAATATTAACATGAGGACTACAAACAAAAAATTAAAAAAGATATTAGTAACAGGAGGAGCTGGATTTATTGGGAGTGCCATGGCTAAACGGCTTATGGAAGATGAAAAAAACTATGTGGTCATCGTTGATAATCTTTCAACTGGTAATATTGGAAAAATTCCACCACTTGACAGCAGACCAAGAATGTGGAAATTTATCAAATGTGATGTTAACAACTATCACGATATTGCCGAAGTTATGCTTAGCTATAAATTTGATTATATTTTTCATTACGCTGCTGTAGTAGGAGTATCACGAACACAAGAAAACCCAGTTTGGGTACTTAATGATATCGAAGGAATTAAAAACATTCTTAGTATTGCGAAAAACACGGGAGTTAAAAGAGTATTTTACAGTAGCTCATCAGAAATATACGGAGAACCCGTAGAAATACCTCAACATGTTTATACCACTCCGCTTAATAGCCGACTTCCATATGCGATCGTAAAAAACGTGGGAGAAGCATTTTTAAGAAGCTATCAACAAGAGTACGGGCTTAACTATACCATATTTAGATTTTTCAACACATACGGTCCTAAACAATCTAAGGACTTTGTAATAAGCAAGTTCATCAACAAAGCTCTGCGCAACGAGGATTTGACGATTTATGGTGATGGTCATCAAACACGAACTTTTTGTTATATAGACGACAACGTAGAAACGTGTTACAAAATTTTTGAAAATGATCTGTTGATCAATGATGTGATTAACATTGGCGGTAGTGAAGAAGTTGCCATTTTAGATCTTGCAAAACTTGTTATCGAAAAAACCGGTAGCAAGTCGAAAATAGTACACGTACCACCTTTAAAAGATGGGGATATGAAAAGACGAAAACCTGAAAACACTCCAATGATAGAAATTTTAGCACGTCCTCTCCTTTCTTTAGAAGATGGTATTGAAAAAATTTTGAAAACTGGTTTGTTTGAAACAGACATTCAAAACTCGTAAAAAAATGTTCTTTAACTAAAATTTAATTCCAATTAAGAGACAATGAAAGTTTTAACATACACAGAAATACAAGAACATCTTAATAGATCACTTGAAGCTATTAATTACGGGTTTAAACCCAAAAACTTATATGATCCTATTCGCTATTCCATGTCAGTAGGCGGCAAACGCATAAGACCCATACTTACAATTTTGTCAGCACAAATTTTTGGAGCAAATTACGAAAAAGCTTTGCCAGCTGCACTTGCCATTGAGATATTTCATAACAGTACTCTACTACACGACGATATAATGGATAAATCATCAGTAAGGAGAGGGCAGCCAACTGTTTACAAAAAATGGAATACCAATATTGCAATTTTAGCAGGAGATGCAATGATAATTCAGGCATATAAACATTTATCAGATGTTGATCCCAAGTACATTAGCGATATTGCAAACGTATTCAACAAAACAAACTTGCAAGTATGCGAAGGTCAACAATATGATCTTGACTATGAAAATGAATTTTCTGTAAGAATTGAAGATTATATTGAAATGATACGACTAAAGACCAGCGTTTTACTCGCTGCATCTGCAAAAATTGGAGCCATTATTGGAGAAGCAACTGTTGAAGAGCAGGATATTTTATATGACTTTGGCGAAAATTTAGGGTTAGCTTTTCAACTTCAAGACGACTATTTAGACGCATTTGGAGACACAAAAACATTCGGGAAAAAAATCGGTGACGATATTATTACTAAAAAACGTACTTTTTTGTTAATCAAAGCATTAGAGCTATCAAAAGGTGAATATCATGATCTGCTTATTGGGCTAATAAACAACGAAAAAATAAAAGAAAAGGAAAAAATCGATAAGGTTATCGAAATTTATCGTAAATTGAACATCGATAAAATTACAAACGAATATATAAACAAACATTTCAACAAAGCCTTCGATAATCTAACAAAACTCAAAGAAAATGGTTATGATATTGAACCTTTAATTGAATATTGTAAAAAACTATCGGCAAGAAAAAACTAAAATATTAATCTCAAAATCTAACAGTTATGGCAGAGAATATTGGAACAATAATACAGATAATCGGTCCTGTGGTTGACATCAAATTTGATGATCAGGACAGTAAACTACCTGAAATATACGAAGCGCTGGAGATTGAACGTGAAGGCATGTTTCCTCTGATTGTTGAGGTAGAACAACATATCGGTCAAGATAGTGTGCGCACAATTGCTATGGATTCAACCGATGGACTATGCCGAGGTATGAAAGCCAAAGCATTAGGCAACCCCATAATGATGCCTGCCACAGACGATGTAAAAGGAAGACTGTTCAACGTTGTAGGAGAAGCAATAGACGGACTTCCTCAAGTGGACAAGGCAAACGGTTACCCAATCCACCGTGAACCCCCTAAAATAAAAGATCTAACAACTGAAGACGAAATACTATATACTGGTATTAAAGTCATTGACCTTATTGAACCGTACGTTAAAGGAGGTAAAATTGGGTTATTCGGAGGAGCAGGTGTCGGAAAAACCGTTGTAATTCTTGAACTTATCAATAATATTGCAAAAGCCTATTCAGGGTTGTCAGTCTTTGCAGGTGTTGGAGAACGTACCCGTGAGGGGAACGACCTATTACGTGAAATGATTGAAGCAGGCGTTATTAATTATGGTCCCGAATTTTTAAAATCAATGGAAGAAGGTGGCTGGGATTTAACAAAAGTTAAGCCCGAATATTTAGACGATTCTAAACTTGCATTGGTATTTGGTCAAATGAATGAACCTCCCGGAGCACGTGCTAGAGTTGCACTATCGGGTTTAGCCATTGCCGAATATTTTAGAGATGGCGGTGAAAGTGGACGTGGTAGAGATATACTTTTCTTTATGGACAACGTTTTCCGTTTTACACAAGCAGGTTCGGAGGTGTCAGCACTTCTTGGACGTATGCCATCAGCTGTTGGTTACCAGCCCACTTTAGCAAGTGAAATGGGCGCTATGCAAGAACGAATTACTTCAACAAAATCAGGTTCAATCACCTCTGTTCAAGCTGTTTACGTTCCAGCTGATGACCTTACAGACCCGGCTCCAGCTACAACATTTGCTCACCTTGATGCAACAACCGTTCTTAGCCGTAAAATTTCTGAATTAGGTATTTATCCGGCTGTAGACCCACTTGATTCAACATCAAGAATTCTTACACCTGAAATTGTTGGAGAGCTACACTACAATACCGCCCAAAGAGTTAAGGAAATTTTACAGAGATACAAAGAGCTTCAAGATATTATCGCAATTCTTGGTATGGACGAGCTGTCAGAAGAAGACAAATTAGTTGTGAACCGTGCAAGAAAAGTACAACGTTTCTTATCACAACCATTCCACGTGGCAGAACAGTTCACAGGAGTACCCGGAGCTTTAGTATCTATTGACGAGACTATCAGAGGGTTTAATATGATAATTGACGGGGAAGTTGATAAATATCCCGAAGCAGCATTTATGATGGTAGGAACTATTGATGAAGCTATAGCCAAAGGCGAAAAACTATTAAAAGAAACATCAATTTAACAAGATATGCAAATAGAGATTATATCGCCGGAAAGCACACTTTTTACGGGAGATGTAAAACAGGTAAGGGTGCCGGGTAGCATCGGCTCCTTTGCTGTATTGCATAATCACGCTCCAATAACATCGACATTAGAAAAAGGAGTTATAAAAATTACACAACACGACGGAGAAGAGGTAAATTTAGATATTTTGGGTGGTGTAATCCAAGTAAAAAATAATAATGTCAAAATATTAGTCTTCAGCGAAGAGAATTAATATTACACAGTGCGACTTTTTAATGTAATGAACAAAATTCAAAAGATTTTAGTAATCAGATTTAGTTCAATTGGAGATATAGTGCTTACAACACCGCTGTTGCGGGCAATTAAAAAAGAGCGTCCAGAAATAGAAATACATTTTTTGGTAAAAAGACAGTTCTACCCAGTTGTGGAACATAATCCAAATATCGATAAAATACACAAGTATCGAGGATATTTAAATGATACAATAGAATCTTTACGTGCCGAGAAGTACGACTTTATTGTTGATCTTCAAAATAATATACGTAGTCACAGAATTAAAAGAAAATTAGGCGTAAGGTCCGCGAAAGTAAATAAACTGAATATAAAAAAGTGGCTTTACGTAAACTTTAAAATCAACAAACTACCTGATATACACATTGTTGATAGATATTTTGAAACACTATCAACACTAGGTGTAAAAAATGATTTCAAGGGCTTAGAGGTTTATTCTGAACCTAATGCGGAAAAGATTTTTGAGAAATTAATCGGTTTCGAGAAAAAAAACTATGTAGTTGTAGCAACAGGAGCAGCCCACTATACAAAGCAAATCCCGAGTAAAATTTTAATTGAAATACTGAACAAAATTAACAAACCTGTAATATTCACAGGAAGCTCAGGTGATATGCCAAAAGCCAAAAAAGTAATAAAAAAACTAACATGTTCAACTTTTAATGCGTGCGGTATTTGCACTATTGGTCAAACTTCTGAAATAGTCAAACACTCGAAAGTTGTAATCACTCCCGATACGGGGGTTATGCACATTGCCGCTGCACATTACCGTCCCACCATTTCAATGTGGGGGAACACGGTGCCTGCATTTGGAATGTACCCTTATATGCCTCAAAATCAAGACTTATACTATATAGCAGAAGTCGATAATCTTAAATGCAGACCATGTTCAAAAATAGGTTATAAAAAGTGTCCTAAAAAGCATTTTAATTGCATGAAAAACCAAGATATTGACAAAATTGTAGATAAAATTGAACACTTTTGGCAATTGGAGTAAATTATTCATAAACGTAGAGCACTAATCATAATTAAGTCTATAGCTACTACATGAGATTAATCATACTTAATACACTCTACAACGGTAAAAAGCAAATATTTATATGAGCCAATCACAATCTAAAGTCTTATTGAACGGTCCTATAAAGCGAAGCGAGGTCGAACTTATGGCTCCTGCCGGTAATTTTGAATCGTTACAAGCAGCTATTCAGGGAGGTGCCGATTCTGTTTATTTTGGTATTGGTCGTCTAAATATGAGGTCAAAATCGTCAATAAATTTCACGATAGACGATTTGCCAGAAATTGTTAGGCGATGCAAAGAAAGCAATACTCTTACATATCTGACAGTCAACACTATTATATACGATAGCGATATAGATGAAATGAAACAAATAGTTGATGCAGCCAAAAAATATGGAGTTTCAGCAATCATTGCTTCAGATATTGCAACACTTCAATATGCATCGACACAAGGGGTTGAAATACACGCTTCTACACAAATGAATATTACCAATATTGAATCACTGAGGTTTTATTCGCAATGGATTGATGTGGCTGTGTTGGCACGTGAACTAAACCTTAACCAAGTATCATACATTACAAGAAAAATAAAAGAAGATAATATTCGAGGTCCAAAAGGAGATTTAGTTAGAATTGAGATGTTTGCTCATGGTGCATTGTGTATGGCTGTTTCAGGTAAATGCTATCTAAGTCTTCACGAAACAGGTGCATCGGCAAATCGTGGGGCATGCCAACAAACATGCAGAAAGGGCTACATAGTAACCGAAAAAGAGACAGGTAATGAATTAGAGATTGATAATGAGTATATTATGTCGCCCAAAGATTTGTGCACAATAGGTTTTTTAAACAAAATCATTGATTCAGGTGTCAGGGTGTTAAAAATTGAAGGACGTGCCCGTGGTCCCGAATACGTAAAAAAAACCTGTCAAATATACAACAAAGCGTTAGAGGCATTAGAAACCAATAGTTACACTAACGAAAATATTGAAATATGGAAACGCGAATTGTCAACAGTATTTAATCGCGGATTTTGGGATGGATACTATTTAGGGCAACGTTTAGGCGAATGGAGCAATGTTTACGGAAGCAAAGCAACCCACTCTAAAGCTTATATTGCTAAGGTAACTAACTATTTCTCAAACATTAATGTTATTGAATTAAAGATAGAAAGCGGATCTCTTTCCGTTGGACAGAAAGTTATGATAATAGGTCCAACAACAGGTGTGTATGAGTTTGTTATTGAGGAAATTAGAGTGGAAAACAAAAGTGTTGCGAAAGCGGTGAAGGGTAATGTTATCTCTGTGCCAACTAAAGAATTAGTCAGAAGGGGTGATAAGTTATACGCATTTGTAGAAAACGAAACAATTAAAATTTCATAAGCTAAATGCTTTTAAAGTCACATACAACAATATTGGATTAAAAATCGTTTTATGATTTTACGTATATTTATCAAATATTGATTATTCTATGCGCAATATATCTCTGTTTAACATACGTAACTTGTTCATGTTGGGATTGCTCACTATTGTGGCATCACTTCCATCATCGCCGTATTTCACGAGTATTGGACAGTGGATACTAGTTTTAGCGTGGTTAGCCGATAAAAACCTTATAACTAAAGTTAAAGGCATACTTAAAAACAAGACCCTTATTGCATTTCTAAGTTTTTATATATTACACGCATTGAGCCTGTTATGGACAACAGACTACCAGTATGGATTACACGATTTAAAAATAAAACTACCCTTTTTAATACTTCCTTTAATACTTGCCACATCGGCACCTTTAAACCCAAAAGAGTTAAAAGTACTCTTTTGGGTTTTTATTTTATCTGTTTTTACAGTGTCATTAATTGGAATATATACCATATCCTTTACGGAACAAGGACAAACTGCAGATTATAGAAATATGTCTCGTTTCATAAGCCATATACGATTTTCACTTATGTTGAATTTATCTATTGTGGCACTGCTATTTATTGCTTTTGAAAACCTGCAAACAAAAACGGTTCTAAAAGTAATATGTCTAATCCTATCACTTTACTTTGTCTTTTTTATATTGATAATGAAATCATTAACAGGAATTGTTGTTTTAGGAGCACTATTTTTGTTATTGTTTTTTTATTTTATTAAAAAAATTAAGTCTGAGGTTGGTAGGTGGGTTTTATATGTCTTTTTAATTTTCTCTATACTATTTTCTGTTTCATATGTTGTACGTTCTTACGCCAAATACTCATATCGTGCTGATGAAGCTTTTGATAAACTTGAAAAAACAACCATTAACGGCAACTTATACTATCACGACACAACTTCATCACAAAGAGAAAATGGATTTTTGGTTAATATAAACGTATGTCAAAAAGAGCTAAAGCAAGAATGGAATAAAATTGCAAATACTCATTATGACTCACTTGGAGCAAACAATTATCAAATTAAATACACTTTAATAAGATATCTCACCAGCAAAGGATTAACTAAGGATTCTGTCGGAATTTCAAAACTTACAAAAAGGGATATCATCGCTATTGAAAACGGCATAGCCAACCATATTTTCTTAAATAAATTTAGCTTATATCCGAGGCTATATGAACTATTCTGGGAATACGAATATTACAAATCGGGCAGACAAATAGGTGGACAAAGTGTTGTTCAACGGCTTTATTATATTGAGGCTGGTTGGAATATTTTTTTAGATAATAAAATTATTGGTGTTGGTGTTGGCGATGTCCAATCTGCATATGACAATTACTATATTACAACTGATAGCCCTATAGAACCTGCTTTTAGACTAAGAGCTCATAATCAGTATTTAACGTTTTTACTTACTTTTGGTATATTGGGATTTATTGTAATAATCTTTAGCCAGTTTTACCCTGCGTACAGGCTAAAAAAACAGGGGAATTTATCAGAATTGTTCATTCCATTCATAGTTATAGTCCTTCTTTCAATGTTAAATGAAGATTCTCTTGAAACGCAAGCAGGTGCGACATTTTATGCGTTTTTTTATTCTCTATTTACGTGGGGATTAAGAAAACCTGAAATTAGTTAAAAGTTTATAAAGATTTGACTATTTTAAAATTACAATTGGTATAACTTTCCGCTCTCTACTTCTAGAGCGTCTGATTACAACGAAAAATTAATTCTGTAAGTTACCATTGGTGTAAAACCTTGTAAAAGAGCTTCTTTAAAAGAATCTGATTCAACATCATAGGCTATGGTGTAGATGTTTCGGTGATTTGTTAGGTTTTGTAGGTCAACTGCCAGTTCTTCTGTGTAAGTCTTTTTATTTCTCCTATAACCAATTCGCAAATCTATTCTAAAATAGTCGCGTAGTTGCAGTTCATTTACACGGCTTTTATCTATAACTATCTGGTTTTGAGTGCATAGCTCCTTGATTACAGGTGTGTAGCGTGTTCCGCCCGCAAGCGAACCTTTGATGTCGGCAATGAGTGTCCGACCCTTTTTTAATGGTAACTCATAACCCGAAGCGAGATTAAATAGATATTTTCCATCGAAAACAGTACTCCACTCTTTTTTGTTAAATCCGTTTGTATAAGTTGACCTGTAAAACGTTAAGTTAAAGAGCAAATAATAGTTGCGACTCATGAATTTTTCTATAGTAAACTCTATGCCGTAGTTTTTGCCTGTGCCTTTGTTTACAAGATTTTCTTCGCGCATAATAACGTTATCACCTGCTCCACCTGCTTGCAAGATTGTATAAACTTCATTGGGGTCATTTTTCACGGGAATATTGTAGAGCCATTGATAGTAAGTCTCTGCTTTTATGTGCCAATCGGGTGCGAATGCCCAATCGTAAAATAAATTAGCGTGGACACTTTTCATAAATCCAAGTTTTTTGTTGGTATACTCAATATCGCCATCTGATGTAAGAGTTCTGATAAAATAGAAGGTGCGTGGAATCATTTGACTGTGCAGCCCTCCTGCAAATCCAATGGTGTGCTTTTCTGCAGGTGTATAGCGTGCACCAAGTCTAGGCTCAACGGCATATTTATTGTTCATATCAAGATACATTCCATGTAAACCGCCTGTTAGCACTAATTTAGACGCAATGTTTTGTCTGAATTGCGCATAGGTACGCCAAAGACCAAAATATCCATCTTCATCAACAATGGTAAAAAGTCCTATACTATCAAACGACATTCTTTCTAAATATTTTACGTCATACAAATCATACTTCGCTCCCACTTGAATTGATGTATTATAGGAAAAACGATGTTCTATTTTTGGATGAAGCGAATATTTATTTTCTATTGCTTTTTCTTCGAATATCGATATCCACTCAGCATTGGGCTGTGTTAATGACATAGTATCAACAGGCATATGGGTGTTACCCCTTACAAAAGAGAGTAAAGTGGTAAGCTTAGTTTTTGGTGTAAAAGTAACACTGTGCGTTGTTCCAAAAACAAAAGTTTTTGATTCAACTTTAACTCGTTGGTCCCTTTTATTGAAAAAACTACTGTCATCAACATCAATATATCCTTCAACTTCAGAAAATTTAAAGCCAATTTCGCTTATACCGAACAACGCTATTACAGAAATGTTATTTTTATCATTTATATCTAAATTAAGTTTCGTGGTTATATCTTGATATTTAGGTACTACACCTTTGTATAAACCAATGTGTGACATCAAATCGGGAATAGAGTATCTATAAGAAACGATGTATGATGAACCGTTCTTCTTTGAAAAATAACCCTCCGAGCCTACTTCAATGCCGTTAAAACCCATTTGTCCCCAAAATTCATGCTTTTTATTGTTTCCCTTTCTCATGCTAAGGTCGAATATTCCAGCCATCGCATTGCCGTATGGTGCAGGCCAAGCACTCATGTGAAAATCGGAGTTTGAAAGCAAGTTGGTATTAAGCAGTGTAACTTGTCCACCTGTCATTCCAACACCATTATAGAAGTGATTTAAGTTGGGGATTTCCACTCCATCAAGTACCCACTGAACGCCTACAGGCGAGTTACCCCTTATTATAATGTCGTTTCGAGAATCATTTGCAGGTATAACTCCCGGAAAACTACGAACCATACGAGCTGGGTCACCAAGCGAACCAGCAAATCTAAAGGTCTCTTCAGTGCTAAATGTTCTTGACCCTGCAAGACTTAATTTGTTAATTGCTCGACTTTTATCGTATCTTGCTACCACTGTAACGTCTTGCAATTCAACAGCAGAGGGTTCTAAAGTTATATTCAGAACAACTTCTTTCCCTGTATTTACCAATATATCAACGTGTTGTGAAAGAAAACCCATACAACTGAATCTCAACCTTTGGCGTCCAACAGGAACGCTGAAAGTAAAATTACCATGTTCATCAGTAATCGTTCCTATGGCAGGGTCACTCCCCTCAACATATATGGAAGCTTGAACCAACTCTTGCGTAGGATCACCTGAAACTATTACACCTCTTACTGTTTCTACTAAACCATTTTGTGCAACGCCCACAGATACTGACAAAATCATAAACAATGACACACAGAATTTTTGCATTTTTTTTAATTCTAAATTAACATTAAAATTTTTGCAAAATTAAATTGCACAGTCATAAAAAAACTTACCATAAGATAAGAAATGACCTTACAATATCTTTTTTCTAATTCTACTTAAACTTTCGGGTGTAATTCCTAAATACGATGCTATGTATTTGCTGGGTGTTCGTTGTAATATATGCGGTTGTTTTTTAAGTATCTCGATATATCGTTGTTCAGCAGTTTTTGTTAAAATATCGATTTGTTGTTCCTGTCTTTGAATAAACGAATTTTCGGCTGCTGTTTGGCAAATAATCTTGCCATAATCGGTCTGTGAAAGCTCGTTAAAATTTTTACGGCTCATTCTGAATAGTTTGCATTTTTCAAAACAAACTAGTTCAATACCAGTAGGTTGATCGGTTAGAAAGGACATGTAATCAAGCAAAAAATCACCTTCGTAACACAGTTCGACACAAATGTAATTATTGTTTGAATACAACAAAAGACCACCCGAACCTTCGAGAATAAAATAAAAATCGCCGGCTACTTCGTTGCGTTTTTTTATGACTTCGTTTTTTTGTTTTTCAACAATTTCACCTTGTTGTGCAAAATATTCCCAAACATGCAACGGTGCTTGATAATAAAGGTCGAAAGTGGCTTTAATTTTTTTTGCTACCTCGTTCATTTTAGCAAATCAATCTTGGTTATTAAAAAAATAGCGTTGACGTAACTGCTTAAAAGTAACAAAATTAATAAAAAAAATACCATAAAAAATATAACGAGTGTAGCTAGTGAAAATCTTATGAAAAATAGACCTCCATAAAAATCCAAATAATAAGCGCAAAGCCTGTATAAATCAACAAAGATCACAACCAATGCGTATCGGGGAATATATTTATAGCTTACGCAAACTTACAATCTTTACATTTTGGCAATCCCCAAACAACGAAAATTGGCATCATGCCGATGACATAATTGATAATTGTTAATTGCTAATTGCTTTTAACTCAATTGTCTCTCTTTATGATATTTCTATCTGTATGGGGTTTAATTCTATTTGGATACTTTTCATGTAGTTCATTATCAGCTTTAATTAAGCTCTCAATCATTTCATTTTTAATACGTTCGTACTCCTCGCGATTAATCTTCTTGATAGGCTCAACAGGTGGCGATTCAACTTTTAGAGGGTCAACGGGATGTCCGTTTTTCCAAAATCTAAAGTCTAAGTGCGGACCTGTAGATAAACCTGTAGTGCCCACATAACCAATCAATTGTCCCTGTTTTACCTGTACACCTTTTCTTATGCCTTTGGCATAGTTGGATAGATGAAGATAGCCAGTCGTGTAAACGCTATTGTGTTTTATACGAATAGATTTTCCTCCTTGTGCAGTATATTCAACTTTTTCAACAACACCATCTCCAACACTATAAACAGGTGTACCTGCGGGGGCTGCATAATCCACTCCGAGATGCGGTCTGCGGTATTTTAATATCGGATGCATCCGGCTATGACTATATCTCGATGAAATACGGCTAAAACGCAAAGGTGCTTTTAAAAAAGTTCGTTGGAGACTTTCTCCCTTATCATCAAAATATCCGGCTACACTATCTTGCGTGAACTGAATTGCGTAATAATCTTTATTTTGATGATTGAATATTGCTGAATAGATATTACCTATCCCAACCGGCACTGTATCAACATATTGCTCGTCGTAAATTACCGAAAAGTGGTCATCTTTTTGTAAGCCAAAAAAGTCGATGCTCCACGCATAAATCTCCGACAGTTCTATTGACATAATTGGGTTAATCCCAAACTCAATCATGGCATTCCATAAGTTCGATTCTATAATTCCTGAAGCTATCCTGCGTACATTTATCACCTCTTTTTGCTGCGCTTTAACTTCAATTGAGTCGCCAAAAGAGAAGAGCATATAGTTTACCTTATCTTGCTCATACACAAAGTGTAATGGAACGGTATCAGAATTACATATCATCACATAAGGATTACCCGAACGTATGGTCTTTAAGTCGAATACTGGCTCGGTTAATTTTGTAATCTCTGCAATGGTTTGAGGTGAAACATTATACTGTTTCAGTATATCTGAGAATGTTTGTTTTCGTTTTACAACACCTTCAATAATAATCAAGCTATCGACAGCGATACCATAAAGATATGTTGGTTCAACTTCTGGCTCTACGACAACCTCTTCTGTGACTTGGGAAAGTGCCTCAATCTCCCTTTGATACTTAATTTTCTTCCAATAAAATATTCCTATAACTGACAGTGCTATTGTTAAAACTGCAATTATCGAAATAATTATCCACTTTTTCATTTTTATATATTTAGTTAAAAGTTTAAGTGATTGGCTATTTGCCTTTAGCTATTGGCTATTTGCTATTTGCAATGCGGTGTACCGCATTGTTAATTCGTAACTCGTAATTCGTAATTGTTCATTATTCATTGCTAATTGCTAATTCGTTATGCTCTTATTTTTTCAAATCCTTTTCCGTAAGTTCCCATGACAGAGGCTACTGACATGAAAGCATTGGGGTCTATCTCTTTTACTATTTGAAAGACTCTTGACATTTCATGTTTTCTTATTATTATCAATAATATTTTTGTGTCTGTTCTTGTGAAATAGCCCTGTCCATCAATAAATGTTATACCACGTCCAGTATTAGCTCCTAACTCATCACTTATCTCCTCGTATTTTGGGGAAAAGATAAAGATTTGGGCTGTCTGTTTGTTACCTTCAATAACTAAGTCAATGGAATAAGCCATAATTGCCATTGTCACAAAACCGTAAACAACACTACCTATATTTCCGAAAACGAACATGCTACATGAGATTATAATTACGTCCATATATAATATTGCTCGTCCCGGGCTTATGTTGCGGAATTTATTGATAATCATGGCGATAATATCGGTACCGCCTGTCGATCCACCTTGCGAAAAGACAATTCCAATACCGACACCGTCTAAGGCTCCACCAATTACAGCAAACAGAAATGGATCTACATCCATAAATCCCTCTTCTGGAATAATAAACTGTAGCAGTGCTAAAAAAATCGATAAAACAATTACGCTATAAATTGTTTTGACACCAAAACTGGCTCCTAATATTTTTACGGCTAAGCCTACTAAAAAAATGTTTATAACAAAAAACGTTGCACTAACAGGTAACCAACCACTGGAAGCATAATAAACAAGAGTTGCAACACCGGTAATGCCACCGCCAACTATTTTCCCGGGAATTAAAAATGCTGCCCAAGCAAACGCATTTACAAGAAGTCCGAATGTCATTATAATCCAACTTCTTGTCTGTTTTGCAAACCCAGCTTTTTTTAATAATTGATTCATTTAATTATTAATTTCTGTTTTGTAAATTCGTTAAGCTCTTATTTTTTCAAATCCCTTTCCGTAAGTTCCCATGACAGAGGCTACTGACATGAAAGCATCGGGGTCTATTTTTTTTACTATTTGAAAAACTCGCGACATTTCGTGTTTTCTTATTATTATCAATAAGATTTTTGTATCAGTTCTTGTAAAATATCCTTGTCCGTCAATAAATGTTATACCACGTCCGATATTAGCTCCTAACTCACTACCTATCTCCTCATATTTTGGGGAAAAAATAAAGATTTGAGCTGTCTGTTTTTTACCCTCAATAATTAAATCAACAGAATAAGCCAAAACAGCCATTGTCACAAAACCGTAAACAAGACTACCTATGTTTTTGAAAACCAATACACTACTTGAAATAATAAGTATGTCCATATACAAGATTGCACGTCCAGGGCTTATATTTCGGTACTTGTTGATTATCATGGCAATAATGTCTGTGCCACCTGTCGAGCCTCCCTGTGTAAAGACAATTCCTACACCTATACCACCCAAGGCTCCACCAATTACAGCAAAAAGGAAAGGATCCACATCCATAAGTCCCTCTTTTGGTAGAACCAACTGGAGTACAGCCAAGAATACCGATAAAACAATTACGTTGTAGATTGTTTTAACCCCAAAACTGGCTCCCAAAATTTTTATAGCAATGGCTACTAAAAAAATGTTTATTATGAAAAACGTAACACTGACGGGTATCCATCCGTTGGTAGCGTAATAAATAATCGTTGCAACACCGGTAACTCCTCCCCCAACCATTTTTCCGGGAATTAGAAATGCAGTCCAACCAAGAGCATTGACAAAGAGTCCAAATGTCATTATAATCCAGCTTCTTATTTGTCTTGCTAATCCTTCTTTTTTTAATAATTTGCTCATTTATTTCTATTAATTAATCTCTGTTTTTATATCAAACTAATATTATTGCGTTTATCTCATAAAGGGCACGCTTATTTGTAATAATGCCAACAAGTAAAATTAAATTGGGATAATTTAAATAACGATATTAATTATCTTTTTGGGAACAACTATGATCTTTTTAGGTTTAGAGTCTTGCATAAATTTCTTGGTATTTTCATTGGCAAGTACTATTCTTTCAATATCTTGAGGTGTTGCCTGAGCGTCAATGTTAATTTTGAATCTAACTTTACCATTAAACGATACAGGGTATTCAATCATGCTTTCTGTTAAATGCTTATCATCCCAAGTGGGCCAAGCTTCATCAACAATACTATTTTTATAACCTAATACACTCCACAGCTCTTCAGTAATATGTGGTGCAAAGGGGTTCAGAATAATAAGTAATGGTTCGAGTATCGCTTTTTTATTGCATTTTAAGTCTGAAAGTTCATTTACACAAATCATAAAGGCACTAACAGATGTGTTAAACGAAAATCTTTCAATATCCTCTGACACTTTTTTGATGGTTTTATGTAAAGTTTTCAGCTCAGCTTCGGTGGGAGTTTCATCTGATACAACAAAAGTATCTTTGTCATAAAATAGTCGCCAAAGTTTTCTCAAAAATCGGCTAACTCCGTCTATTCCGTTGGTATCCCATGGTTTACTTAACTCTAATGGACCAAGAAACATTTCATAAACTCGAAGTGTGTCGGCACCATATTGTTCAATAATATCGTCGGGATTAACAACGTTGTACATTGATTTTGACATCTTTTCAATAGCCCAGCCACAATAATATTTATTGTCTTCGAGTATAAACTCGGCTGTTTCAAACTCATTTCTCCACTGTTTAAATGCCTCTATATCAAGAATATCATTATGAACAATATTTACATCGACATGAATTTCCGTAGTATCATATTTATCAATAAGTCCGTGTGAAACGAAAGTATTTGTGCCTTTTATACGATATACAAAATTACTTCGTCCTTGTATCATTCCCTGATTTATTAGCTTGCGGAAAGGCTCATCTTTACATACGATACCAATATCGTACAAAAATTTGTTCCAAAAACGGCTGTAAATCAAGTGTCCTGTGGCGTGTTCGGTTCCACCGATATATAAATCAACATCTTGCCAATAGTTATTTGCCTCTTTAGAAACTAACTCCTTATCGTTGTGAGGATCCATATACCTTAAATAATAAGCAGACGAGCCAGCAAAACCAGGCATTGTGCTTAATTCGTAAGGATATCCCTCTTTTGTTTCCCAATCTTTAGCACGACCAAGCGGAGGTTGTCCATCTTCGGTTGGTAAATATGTGTCAATTTCGGGAAGCTCTAATGGCAAATCATTCTCACTTAGAACTTGTGGCAAACCATCAACATAAAATACCGGAAAAGGCTCACCCCAGTAGCGTTGACGACTAAAAATCGCATCGCGTAAGCGGTAGTTTACCTTAGCCTGACCAAGTTTCGATTTTTCGATATGCTCTATAATGGTTTCAACAGCTTTGGGTACGTCTAAACCGTCTATCATTTCTGAATTAATAACGGTGCCCTCTTTCGCATCGTAAGAGTCCGCCCAGTCGGCAACGTTGCTCGGCTTGTCGCCGGGTGCAACTACAACCTGAACAATCGGCAAATTGAAGTGTCGTGCAAATGCAAAATCGCGGCTATCGTGAGCAGGGACAGCCATAATAGCTCCTGTCCCATATCCACTTAAAACATAGTCGGCAATCCAGATAGGTATTTTATTGCCTGTCAATGGGTTAATAGCATAAGAACCAGTAAAAACTCCGCTAACTGTTTTTGCATCGGCTATGCGCTCGCGTTCAGTTCGGGTAAGTGTTTTTTCTATATATGCCTCAACCTCAGACATTTTGTCGGGTGTTGTCAATTTTTTAGACAACTCGTGCTCTGGTGCTAAAACCATAAATGTTGCACCGAAAATAGTGTCGGGACGAGTTGTAAAAATCTCTAAAGAGTGGTCGTGACCTACGATATCAAAATATACCACTGCTCCTTTGCTATAACCAATCCAGTTGCGCTGGATTTCGACCAACGACTCGCTCCATTCAATATTTTCAAGACCTTTAAGCAGACGTTCAGCATAAGCCGATACTCTTAAAGACCACTGTTTCATCCGTTTTTGAAAAACAGGATATCCTCCGCGCTCTGAAACGCCATCTTTTACTTCGTCGTTTGCAAGTACCGTGCCTAATTCTGGACACCAGTTTACCATTGCTTCAGCCAAATATGCTATGCGATAGTTAAGTAGTGTCTCCTGCTTTTGGTTCGAGTTGAACTGCTTCCACTGCTGTGCCGAGAACGACATTGGCTCTGTACAAGCTGCATCAACACCTTCGGTTCCGTTTTTGTCGAAGTGTTTAATAAGATTTTCAATAGGCTCAGCCTTTTGGGTTTTATTGTTAAACCAGTGGTTAAACATCTGTATAAAAGCCCACTGAGTCCACTTATAATAATTTGGGTCACAAGTTCTTACCTCTCTATCCCAATCGTAAGAGAAACCTATTTTATCTAATTGTTCGCGATATCTTTTGATATTGTTCTCTGTGGTAATAGCCGGATGTTGCCCGGTTTGAATTGCGAACTGCTCAGCTGGCAAGCCAAAAGAGTCGTATCCCATTGGGTGTAAGACATTAAACCCACAATGACGTTTGTAACGAGAATAGATGTCGCTTGCTATATATCCAAGTGGATGTCCAACATGTAGCCCTGCCCCTGAAGGATAGGGAAACATATCAAGCACATAGTATTTGGGTTTAGATTGGTCTTCCGTTATTTTATAAACCTTGTGGTCTTTCCAATACTGTTGCCACTTCTGCTCAATATCGTTGAACTTATACTCCATTTATTTTTTAGATTTCAAGGCGGCGAATTTACAAACAATTTCGATACGCTACAAACTACAGTTGTTAACAATTGGTTAAAAGTTATCTCCTAAATCACCATAAAACAATCTATTAGAGTATGTTAATAAATTTATATTTTAATAGACGGGCTGATATATGAAATCAAAACATTGCTAAAAAAATGAATTAAACACCAATTCTTGTCAAATACCAAATATTTCGGGTTAAATTTGCAGCCTAATTAAAAACAGAAACCAATGAGTTTACAGTGTGGAATAATAGGAATTGCCAACGTGGGTAAAAGCACTATTTTTAATTGTATGGCTTCAAATAAAGCAGAGACAAGCAATTTCGCATATAGCAACAAAACCAATTTAAGCATTATAAACGTACCCGATTCGCGGCTATACGAATTAGAGAAACACCAACCCACGGAAAGAATTTTACATACCACAGTAGAAATTGTCGATATACCCGGGTTAACCAAAAGTGCCGGACGAACCGACAAAAGCGCAAATCAATTTCTTTCCGAAATCCGCAATTGCGATGCTTTAATTCACGTTTTACGATGCTTTGATGATGAGAATCTTCCACACGTTGATGGCTCTGTAAATCCAGTAAGGGATATAGAAACCGTGAACCTTGAACTGCAAATAAAAGATTTGGAATCGGTTGAGAAAAAAATAACGAGACTCGAAAAAGTTGCAAAATCGGGCGACAAGGATGCAAAAAAAGGCATCGAGATTCTTAACGTTTATAAAGAACACCTTGAAAACTTCCAAAACGCATCGACGGCTCCCGTTGCTCCCGAACACACACACTTTATTGACGATATCTTTTTACTTACTGTAAAACCAATTATTTACGTTTGCAATGTCGATGACAACTCAGCTGTTAAAGGGAATAAATATGTTGAGCAAGTCAAAGAGTTTTTGAAAAACGATAAAACTGAGGTACTTGTGATTGCTGGTGCTATGGAATCGGAAATCTCGGAGCTTGAAACAGAAGATGACCGAATGGCATTTTTACAAGATATGGGTTTAACTGAACCTGGCGTAAATAAGCTTATTCGTGCAGCGTACTCATTGTTGGATTTGGAGACTTTTTTCACAGTAGGACCAAAAGAGATACGCGCCTGGACAATAAAAAAAGGTGCAACCGCACCACAAGCTGCAGGCGTTATACATAGCGACTTAGAGCGTGGTTTTATACGTGCCGAAGTTATGAAATATACTGATTTTGTAACACTTGGTTCAGAACAAGCCTGCAAGGAGAAAGGAAAACTTTCAATTGAAGGGAAAAACTACGTTGTGCAAGATGGCGATATTTTGCATATTAGGTTTAACGTGTGATATTTATAGTATAACACAGACTACACAGATTTAACAGATTTACACGGATAAAATCTGTGAAAAATCCGTTTAATCTGTGTTATCTGTGTTCGATTCATTCGTAATTGCTCATTGAATATTCTTTTCCCATTTCCAAGCATTTCTTAGGGTTTCTGCCAATGGGGTGTTTGCTTTCCACCCTAACGTTTTGTTTGCCAACGTTGAGTCTGCCCAAATTTTCTCAATATCGCCTGCACGACGCTCTGCGAACGAATAGTTTAGATTTACACCTGTCGCATTTACAAAAGTTTCAACAAGTTCCAAAACAGTCGTTCCCCGACCTGTTCCAATGTTAAGAGCCTCATAAACAGGCTTATCTGGCTTACTGTCAAGATATTTCAATGCGCACAAGTGAGCATCGGCTAAATCGTTAATATCAATAAAGTCACGAATGCAAGTACCATCGGGGGTGTTGTAATCGTTACCGAAAATTCGAAGTTCCTTTCTAATACCCGCCGCAGTTTGCGTAATATATGGCACTAGATTGTTTGGCACACCTCGTGGCAGCTCACCAAGCAATCCAGAAGGGTGTGCACCAATTGGATTAAAGTACCGCAACGACATAACTTTCAGTTTGGCGTCACTTTTAACTACATCACTAAGAATGTCTTCACATATCTTTTTTGTGTTTCCGTAGGGAGATTCAGCTTTAACTAACGGGCTTTGCTCAGTAACGGGCAAAACATCTGGTTGCCCATAAACAGTAGCAGATGAAGAAAACACGAAGTTTTTTAAACCATACTTCAATCCTATTTCAAGAACACTTAAAATGCCGCCAATATTATTAGCGTAATATTTAAGGGGTTGCTTAACCGACTCTCCAACAGCTTTGCTGGCTGCAAAATGTATTACCGAATCGATATCGCGATTTTTAGACCAAAATTGATCAAGCTGCTCTTTATTGCAAATATCAATAACTGCTTTTTGTGGCATTTTCCCAGTGATAGCCTTGATTCTGTCGTAAACTTTTACGTCACTGTTGGAAAAATTATCAAGGATAACAATATCATGACCTTCGTTTATCATTAAAACCGAGGTGTGCGACCCGATAAATCCTGCTCCTCCGGTAATCAATATTTTCTTCATTTATTAAGTCGTTTTTTAGTTCTGCCTGCAAATATAAGGTTTTTAACTCTGTTGACAGTGTAATTCTATATTTCAGCAACCAATCTGCAACCAATTCTGCATTCGAGACACCGTTTTTTATCACAGTAACTATTTTTTAACTCTAAGTACGCTTGTGACTGCCGAGCGTTTGTTATTTCGGCACCCAATTCGCGCCACTTCTCAATAATTGAATTATTCTCTGGCGATATCTGTTCTAACCACTCTATTGATTTTATTTTCAAATATTCAGCACCATTAAACATGCCGTAAGCAAACAAAAATGGAGAGACCGTATTTATAATTATACCTTCGATTGATTGGTCGCCTATTTCAGAAATCTTACGCTTTGCAGGTTTACCAAAATTGTAATGATTTTGCCAATACTCCGAAACGGGTTGTTTGAAATACTTAAAGAGCTCTTGAACATCTTCTGTATCAATTAAAAGACCAATAAAATCTGTAGATTTGTTAAAAAGTGCTGCAAGTTGAGCTATACGAACTGTAGGAAAATTTGTTGGTCTAATTCTAAAAAACTTCCATTCGGAATAGTTCAACGATTTTAAGTTGTATTTATGCTTTAAAAACTCATATTCCTTTATTAACAATGCCATGTAATCATCAGTCTCGTTTTCGTTATTATCTAAAAAACCAGCTTGACCGAACAAAAGAGCTTCTAGCGATACTTGATTGTCAGATATTTTTTTGACAATTGATAAAGGTAGCGATTGCGCCAGTCTTTCAAATGGCATTGCATTAACCTTAAATCCTAAGTTTTTGCATAGTAGTCTGTAAAACAACTCGTTAAAATCGTTTTTTGTATCTTCTAATATTGATAGAATATCGTTGTATTTGCGCTCCATTCTTTCAACTGATAGTGCCTCTATCCAGATATTTAAAAATAGAGTTTCTACCGTGCTAAAGCTCGATTCACACGGAATCCAACGCCGGCTTTCGTACAATTCGCGGTAGTTACTCGAAATTTTGGGATGAAACTTCATTTCAAACGTTGGTACCTTATATCCACTTTGAGTTATTATATCAGCGTTATTCTCATACACCACGTGCAAAATAACGTTGTTGTATGCGGGGTCTTCGGAGTGTTTGTGACTATTCCAATCGGACGATTTACAATGCACCTCAACACATCCAGCCCACACCGTTTCGCCTATTTTTATTCGAGCATCAATAAAATCGGGACCTGAATCGCTGTTTTGCATTCCTGGAGATGCAACTTGAATATCCTGACCATCAGCGGTTTTCATCGCCTGTCTGTCGTATAATCCGTATTGCCAAATATGTTGCAAAATCTTCTCGTCCATAGATTATGCATTTTCGTTGCAAGGTAAAAATAATTATTTATATGTGAGGTAAAAGGTACAAGGAGAAAGTCAAAAGTTTGAAAAACAGAAGATGCTGCAAACTACTAATATCAATACATTAAGGAAAGAGATAGTAAACTCTACCTACACAATATGCTTATATCCAGCAATTTAAATGTTGATTAAAAATTGTTGATTGTTAAATACCTTCAACTTATACCAAGAAATAAAAAATAAATTTGTAATTTTACGAACAGTAGTAACAAAAGAATAAAATCAATTTGGATAGTTGACATATAAACACTACTATTGTATTTCTAAATAGAATAATAAAAACACAATAACCTAAAGAGGTATGAAACGTGTACTCTTAATAATTGGAATTTCACTATCGGCAATATTGATGAATAATGTTGCGGTTGGACAATGCAATAATTTTACTAAAAAAACATGTATTCCTCAACTAAGCCCATATATATTCAATGGACAAGTGAATGCAACTTTACTCAATGAAGGCGATGTGGCCGAAGTTGTCCTCACTTTTTACGCAAATCAAGATTACCGCTTATTGATTTGTTCTGAAAGTCTATTAGGCAATATAGAATTCCGATTATATGATACACAAAACACGCTTTTATTTGACAACAAAAAATATGATTATGCAAAAATGTGGGATTTCAACTCCACTGCCACACAGCAGATACGCGTTGAGATTGAAGTCCCTGAAGGTTTAGATCTTGACAATATAGCAAAAAATGGATGTGTTTCCATTTTGGTGGGGTTTAAGGATAAATAATTATACTATTTTATATTTTACAGCCCGTTAGCGTTGCTTGCGGGCTTTTTTTATTAAACAAAGGTATTACTGAACAACGAATATTATTCACACTAGTGACACAACAAATAGAAATAACAATGATTTAAGCAAAAAATAAGCCGATAGGTTTCTATCGGCTGGAGCAGGGGACTTGCCCTATTCGGGACGAAGCACCCCCCACGTTACAAACATACCAAAACAACTTATACAAACCAAACACTTTAAATAATAAACAAGAGATTAAAATTTTCTTTGGTGATTATTTGTACAAAGCAATCAACTTTAAAATAAAACCACATAATTTCAACCCTAACTTAATAAGCCTTTATGCTATATTACGTATACCCTACATTCCAAAAGTTAATTGAAGTAGCGAACACATTAAATTTCGTATATTTGTAACCCAAAAATCAATTGTTCGTTTTTATTCAAAACCTACAATGATATTATAAAACAGACAATTTATGATAAAAAATTTTGTTGAAGAACTCCGATGGCGTGGAATGATACACGATATAATGCCCAGAACCGAAGAGGTTTTAATGAAAGAGAGTGTTGCCGGATACGTAGGCATTGACCCTACTGCCGACTCTCTACATATAGGACACCTTGTTTCTATAATGATGCTCCGCCATTTTCAAGAAGCCGGACATAAACCCATTTTACTTATCGGTGGTGCCACAGGTATGATTGGCGATCCAAGCGGTAAAAGCGAGGAACGCAACCTCCTAGATGTAACCACATTACGCAAAAATCAGGAAGCAATTCAAAAACAGGCAATGCACTTTTTGAGATTCGACGATTCCGCCAACAGTGCCGTTGTTGCAAACAATTATGACTGGATGTCTAAAATGTCATTCCTTGATTTTATACGTGATATAGGCAAACATATAACCGTAAATTATATGATGTCTAAAGACAGCGTTAAAAAACGCATATCGGGCGAGGATCGTGAAGGAATGTCATTTACAGAGTTTTCGTACCAACTTGTACAAGGAACCGATTTCCTAGAACTATACAATACTTACAATTGCAAACTACAAATGGGCGGAAGCGACCAATGGGGCAATATCACAACTGGAACAGAGCTTATAAGAAGAAAAACCGGTGGCGAAGCTTTCGCAATTACTTGTCCTTTGATTACCAAATCTGATGGTGGAAAATTTGGAAAAACTGAACAGGGAAATATTTGGTTAGACAAAAATTATACATCACCATATCAGTTTTATCAGTTCTGGATTAACGTATCGGACGAAGATGCTGAAAAATATATCAAAATATTTACTCTGCTGACGAAAGAAGAGATCGAAGAAATAATCGAGAAGCATAGAACAGAGCCTCATTTAAGATATTTACAAAATCGTCTGGCTGAGGAGATTACAATTTTTGTTCACGGAGAGGAAGATTTGGAAGTTGCACGTAAAGCAAGTCAGATTTTGTTTGGCAATGCAACACAAGAGACACTTACCCAAATTGACGAAAAGACATTTCTATCAGTGTTCGACGGCGTACCACAATTTTTCGTCAAAAAATCAGAATTAAGAAGTGGTGTATCTGTTATCTCCCTTCTTGCCGAAAAAACTAAGGTTTTTGCTTCAAAGGGCGAGTTGCGAAGAATGGTTCAAGGCGGAGGATTAAGTATCAATAAAGAAAAAATTGATGATACCGAACAGAGTATCAACACCGACAAACTATTAAATGATAAATATTTATTGATACAAAAGGGTAAGAAAAACTACACGTTGATTGTTTGTCAATAGTAATGAATGTTTCGGAATTTGTTGAAAAAATCAATCAGGGATTAAAAGCTGGACTTCCAGGCGAAAAAACGCATCGGATAATGCTTCCTAACCAAAGGAGTCTAACACCTACTAAAGATGACGACGCTAAGAAAAGTGCAGTGCTAATATTAGTTGATTTCAACAGCCAAGATCCAAACCTGACATTTATTGAACGCGCTAGATATGATGGCGTTCATAGTGGTCAAATAGCCTTCCCGGGTGGTAAGTTTGAAAAATCGAAAGATAGAACTTTAATTGATACAGCTATACGGGAAACATTTGAAGAAGTTGGGTATAAAGCCGTAGAGGGTCAAATTGTGTGTGAACTATCGAAACTTTATATAGAAGTAAGTAATACTGTTATTTATCCGTATGTCGCAATTGTTCCGCAATTGCCTGTGCTAAAGCCAAATAGCATTGAGGTTGAAGATGTTTTCTCGGTTCCCCTAAAAAAATTTACCAGCAAAAATATTAACAAAGGCTTATTTAAGGGACATGATTATATGGTTGAAGCCCCTTATTGGAACGTTAAAGGCAAAAGAATATGGGGAGCTACTGCAATGATGGTTGCCGAACTTGTTGGCTTGTTGAACGAAAACAATACAATATAATAAAGTCTAAATTAGTTGATACTGTTTAAAAACTATTCTGACAGTCGATAATTTACTGTAAACCCAAATTTTGCTCGTACCGTTCTAAAATAAGTCGATACCACCGGATTATCAATTGTGTGTTCGTAAAATGCGCGCACATTGAGGTTTTTGCTTAATTGGTAATCGGCACCGATTTTAAATGCATAATTGGTTTTTCCTGCTATCCGTTCAGAAACATTTGTTGATGAAAGATCAGTTTCATTTAACGCTAACTGGTGATTATATGTAACATTATCTCGTATTGAGAAGTCTCCAGTAATATTAACATTACTTACAAATTTTCGTTGTCCGCCACTCTTTGTTTTAAAAACTAATGGAACATCTTTAATTGTATACCCCGACCTAATGGTAAAATCCCAACTTCTAATTTCGGTTAATGTACTGTTTGTAAGATTAAGAGCAACATTCCTGTCTTTTTTGAAATTAACGCCTGAATTCATTCCATTTTTCCACGTTAAGTTTACACCTGTTAATGGATTAAATGATTCCTGGAAAGATACCGAGTTTGCAACAAACTCAGGAATAAAATATGTTCCCTCGATATTCATAATATCTGAAAAACCATCAGGACCTGCGATATAGTCGGGATTTGACTGATAGCTGCCTATCGAATAATTAGAGACATACGCATGTGTCAATGTTACGTTCCTAAAATATTTATTTATTGCTTTAATTTTACTAAGTCCTTTATAATCAATTCTCCAGTTCGGAGCAGCAGCTAAAATAGCTGGAACAATTTTACCCGGTCCTTTTTCAAAATTTTTAGGGTCGGTTCCTTCAAAAGCAGCCTTAAAAGCACTTCTTAATACATCAGGACTATTCTCGGTGTATCCTATTGGATAGCCTTCAAAATCTGTCCCGGGATCATATCCTTGATGATTTACTGCTCGATAGCGCGCTAGTTCCCACGCCACAATCTTTCTATACTCCATAAAATTTTCTATCGCTTCCGATCTGTATGTTTTGTTGCTCACTTTTTGAAATGAAGTACGTATAGCATTAAAAGAGTGCGTGAAATTGCCTTGGCTTTGACGATTGTAGTAAACATATTGTCCGTCGACTTGTTGAAAAACACCATCTATCGCATAATACTGTTTTGTATCATTTGATGTAGAGTTGTGCATCCAATCAAGTGTTATTTGCAAATCGGATAGTGGTTCAATAGTTGCTTTTAGAGTAAAGCGTTTAGCATAAGTTAGTGTGTATGGATTTACAATTGATTCGTCAATATTACTTGACATCCAATGATTGTCAAGAACGCGGTTAATAAATTCTTCGTCGGTTAATCCAAACAAGTAAGCCCAACCTGGTGCTGCGAAACCCTTATTTGATCCTAAAAAGTAGTTTGCCTCTTCTTTGTATCCATTTAAAATTGAACCTCTATCTTCATTGTACGAAAAATTTACGTTTTGCAAACCAGTTGAAATTCGTGTCAAGTATTCCATGGCAATGGAGAATGGACTTTGACCACGTTCACGTTTACCTCGGACAACTAAAACTCCGTTATCCACGTCTGTCTTGGGAATAATTGTTATTTTGTTAGCGTTGTCAACTATAACTTCAGTTTCTATTGTTTTGCCTTCGGCATCTTTCAGTTCAGCGGTTACATCAATCGTTTCTAATTTATGCAATATCTGACGCTTTTCTTCGGCCTGACATTTAATTCGTTCTTTTGTAAACTCAACATCAATTAAATCTTTCTCTTTAAATCGTGTATCTAACGGTTTTTTGAACTTTTTATGTACGTTATCAACATATTGAATAGAGGTAAATAGTCTGTTGAAATTCAGACCAATAGTTAACATACGATTGTTACTATTTTGAATTTGATTTCCAAACTCTGGTGGATTATTTCCTTCACGGTGTCCTATTCGCCAATCATATCTACCATTATAACTTGCTGTTGCTGAGGTCCAGCCCAATAGTGGAATTTTGTTAATCGGTATATTATATGTTATTTTTGTTGTATGATTATAATCCGAAGTAGTTCCTAGTTTCATAATGCTTGGCATAATCACTTCGTCCCTAAGCTTCTCATAATCAGACATCTCTTTGTCTAATCGTCCTTCAGGCTCATCAATTTGTGCAATAACGTTGCTTGTAAAATCAATTTTAATTCCGCGCGATAGGTTGTAACTTAAATTATAACCTCGTGTCCATCTAAAATCCTTGTTATATGAAGGATTAAAGATTTGATTTGGGTTATTAAGATTTCGTCGAAGCATCTCGTTATATTTTCTCTCAACTTGTGTAGTAAACGACACTTGAGTTGGAGCATATGAAAAGTTAAATTCTTTAATTAATGCAAAGGCTTTATTTTGTAGGAATCCAATCGACTTGAACGGTTCAACAACCCTGGGTCTGTTATTAAAAACATATCCTATCGTTCCAACATGTCGGCGTTGACTATTGAACTCTGTGTTAGGATCTTGCATAAACAAGTCGGTAAACGAATAACCAAATGTCCAGTGAGCTATCTCCCAAAAACGATTTTTCTGCGATGGTTTACCAATCTTCACATTAGTAAAATTAAGACTTTTACGTCTTGTATAATCTCGCGCTATTTGCTTAAGATCATCTTTTTCTTGGCGTGATAAGTTTGGATTTGCAAGTGTCGTTGCTAAAGGCATATCCTGATCTAACGGATTATACTCTGGCATGACAAATATCTCTCCATAGCCAAAATACATAGGAATCCTGACATTTGCCTTTTGTGGGAAGAATTTTCCAAGTTCGACGTTCGTCGAAATATCGTATTGGTTTATGTTTTCCATTTGGCGTTCCTGCATACGTTGTTCTAAAGAGCCAAAACCCGATTTAGAAGTACTTCCTGCAATAGTAACATTGGCAAAATCGGCAAGTTGTGTTGCAATGCGACCGATTGCAGCCCAACCTCCATCGTTGGCAAAATCGGTAAGAGCCAACTCATTTATCCAAACTTCAACCGATTTTGACAAACCATCATTTCTTGGGTTACGAATACCTATCATTATTGATTTTACCTCAGCCAAACTCGGATTCCCTTTTACTTTTACTCTGTTCTTACCATCAGGCACAACATATTCGGTCTGAAGATTTATTAAACTTCCCGATTCGGTCATTGCCAAATTACGCTTGTTTTTTACATCGCGTAAAGTTTCGAGTTTTACATCAAGCATGTTGCTCGATGGCCACACTTGATTACGACCCCATTGATTATCAGGATAAAGACCCGGTGGAGTAATATCTATTGGAATTTCGTACTCGTAGTAGTTTTCACGAAAATCGGTACCTATCCGTACAAACACATTTATATCATCTTTGTCTAACTGCCCGATATCGGGAATAGCCTCAGCGTGAATAAACATTTTAAGTTTACCATATCGCCTCATATCCATATCGATATTTTTGTAGACAGCTTTAGCATAACCATCTGGAAGATCTAAAACACGCATTGCAAGAGCCTGCTCGTTAAGTTGAGCAGATTGAGTACCACCGTAATCTATTTCTCTATCAACTCCCGGTGGCAAAACGTAGTTCACGGGTCTTCTCGAGGCATTCTCTTCAATATTTACAGTCAGTATATCAAATGAGGTTTGATCGAGATTTATATTTGGGTTTAAACTTTCCGAGTTTTCATCTAAAACATATTCATAACGTCTCCAATCGCTGCGAACCAAGTCTAATCGTGCAAAACGTAACACAACCGGTTGATCGAAGCCTGTAAGGAACATTCGCATAAATCTGATTGAACGGAAATCTGCAATTTCACCAATCTTATCATCTGGTTTTCTAATTGGAATTTTAAACTGATACCATTTTACCGATTTACTTACCCCGTTGGGCATTTTCATATTTACATTTACAACATCTGCTATGTTTTTCTTATGTTGCTCTAAGTTTTCTTTTGATAAATCGACTTTATATTGAAAATAGTTTTCTGATTGATTTAACGTAAAATCGTTATTTATATCTTCACCGTCAGGCAATGATGTTGACTGTGGTGTAAACTGCATGTTTGTATTAACTGGGGTATTATTCTGTGTGCCAGAATAATATCTGTAACGTTCCAAAATATTATCGGCAGTTAGAGGATTATCGTCAACACCCGGACCACGAAAATATTTAAAATCATCAGCCGAAGGATCTCTTCTAACCCTTTCTTTTACTGATTCAGGAATATTTGGATCAGCTAAAAACGGAGCCAAACGTTCTTGAAATTTGGCTAATTCGCCTTCGTTATTTAATCCATCTAAGCCCAAATCCTGATACTGACGAGCATTGGCATCAACATCAAATGCATTGGTTGTAGCTTGACGAGTTGAAACTATACCCCATGCTGTTTCTGTAACGTTGATTAACTCGGATGTTTTAGGTAATCCTTGTTCAAAACTCTTTCTTCCATCTTTCAGGACATCTTCACTAACATCGCCAAGATTGATATATAAAGAGGGGTTATCTGCCATCCGAACAATATCATTCTCAGCATCTTCTGCATAAGGGTCCATAAGCCAAAACTCAACAAATTCAACGTTCAGACTTTCAAAGTCAGGCGATGTTATTGCCCGTTGCATACCTCCCCAATTTCGTTCAGGCTCAATCAATTCTCCCTCACTGTTAATTCGTTCGAAATTATAGTTATTACTACCTCGTTGTCTAGGATAGTAGGCAATATTTAAAATACTTAGGTTATTATAAAAGCTTTCCTGGTTGTCAACATTCGGAAATAGTTGATTCTCGCGAAATTGACAAGTATAAAGACTCGACATTGCCGATTTACTTACTGGCGAACCATTTTCGTAAAACAGTGGGTCTATGATATACCAACTCATATGAGCGACTCTGCTTCTATAATCTAGATCATTTGGTGGCAAGTTGCTCTCTTCGAAAAGTCGTGGTGTCGAGGCTAAGGACCACTGGTATGGTTGTCTTAAGTCGATATTCGATGTTGCTCCTTCAAAATCGTCAATAAAGGCTTTGCCCTCTTTATCTATAACTTTATTGTGACCAGGTATTAAATGTGCAAATTCACCCTCTAAAGCTATAGACGAAGGAGCTTTAGTGCTTATTAAAGGTATTTTATCAACTAATTTTGTTAGGAAGGGCACTTCACTTCTATAGCTTGCATTCAAGCCCCATATAGTGTTATTTATAGGCTCATTACCCAAATTAACTTTTTTGGTGAAAGGATTTTCGCGTAAATTGAGAATGGTTGCTCCCATGTTAAATTTACTACCAAAATCGTATGTCATATTAGCACCTATAAGAGTTTTTGTCTGTATTGAAAACATTGTGTTGCTTTCAAGCTTAATTTGAACAGGGGTTCCACTCTCCATAATCGCAGGATTGGTAATGGTCAATCTACCCATCATGTAATCGACAGTATAATCACTATTTTCTTGAAGTACTCTTCCTCCGTGCGTTACACTTACAGAGCCTCTTGGAATATTCATTGCATTTAAAAGGATTTCAGCGCCCCCAGCCGACTTATATTCACCTTTTATCGCAAACTTGTTCTTTTCTGTATTTTGCCGTGCAACTGTCTTAGTTGAATCGTACAATTGCATAAAAACATATTTGTCGGCTTCCACCATGGCTTCACTGTTTGATGTTGGACCAAACTTATCTCGCAAATATCTGCCAAATGGCTCAAGAACAGGGAAATAAATCAATCCACGTTGTTCATCAATTGTCACTCCAGAAACAAAGTCAAACACTCCGTCGCCTTGAGTTGTTCGCTGGTTTTGTTGATCTAAGTTATCAAGGTTTAATATTCTTAATAGCTGTATTCCATCAACATTTGGATAATTTGGGGTAGCTAACGAAAAAACTTCACGACCTGTTTTAACATCATTATATACAATATCTAATATAAAATCTTCTCTGTTGATTTGAAACCCTCCCAAACGATACACGTTTTTCATCATCAGATTCCAGTTGGTATATGATGGACTAAAACTTGTTCCTTTTATCAGTTTTACAATAAGTGTCTTAGGAGACTCTATGTCACTTGAAAGCTCGCCTACCGAATTGGTAGAATTGCCATAAGTGTATTTATAAGATACTGCAAGTACTTCGTCTGATTTAAGTTGTGTATTTAATGATATGTATCCCAAAACAGTATTAACACGATATTCTGCCGGACTTAGTTTTCTTGCATTCTCAATTATTTCGTAGTCTCGACCTATGCGAAATCCTTGCGCTTCGAAACCCGCCATCACATTGGCAACTTGAGAAATATCGCGAATTTCAGGAATATCTTTTACCATGTCGTACAAAGTATTGGCGGTATTGCGTGGATTGTCAGCCTGACTTGGATTAATGTTAATACTCTGGTTTTGAAGATTCTCAACTCTGTTTTCAGCCAGGTCAAGAAAAGCAACCAGGTTTCTGGTGTTATCGGTAGTACCTTGTCTATTAAGCACCCAAACCTCGACATTTTGAACTGATATACCCGACTGAATTAATGGAAGATTTAACAGTGCATTTTCATAACTGTCGCGAAAATAGTGGTTTAAAAAATAGTGTCGGTTTTCATCATATTCATCAGCCTTGATATCGAACTTGGTTTTTTGTGCACCACCCTGAACTTCAATGGTTTTTGTTTCACTTTTTTGCTGTGAAAATACCGATGTTATGTTAAACTTTCCAAATTTAAGCTCAGTCAAAACACCCATAAGAGTCTGATTGCCACGAATCAATGAACTGGTAAGCGGTAACGACACATAACCGGCTTCAATTCGTTGTATAATATCATCTTCGTTACCTTTATACCTGATATTTACTTTATTCTCGAAATCAAAAGCAGCTTCGGTGTCGTATTTAATTTCTAATTCAAGATTTTCACCTATTCTACCATTTACGTTAATTTGGATATGCTCATCAAAGTCGAAAGTAACATTTCTTCGCATTGGCTCTGGAAGCGAGTAATTATCGGTTTGGTCATACTGGACAGCAAACGTTAAAGAAGCCTGTCCTCTGACCTTGATATCGATGGTATTACTTCCAAAAATTGTTTCAAAAAATTTGCCGCCAACATATAGCTTTGGTATCAAACCTCCCTGATGTTCAAAGTTTTCATTTCTCGCCCTCTCCGACCAATAGCTTTTTTCTGCTTTAGAAAAATCGTAATCTACGTACTCTTGGAGTGTCATTCGAACAGGCGGACGATAATCTACCTTGCCGTTTATAGTACGTTTCAACAGATATTCTCCTGTAAGTGGATCATATACAACTTCGTCTGTAAGAGATTCTGGCAAATCCATCATCAGCGGAGATGTAAATTGCGTACTATCATACAACAGGCCACTATCATCTTCAAAGGGGAATACAAGATTTAATGTGTCGCTGCTGTTTACATGTTGAGCAACAGATAAAAGGGCATTAATAACAAGAAGGTTTGTTAAAAATATTTTGACAATATGTTTCAAAATCCGGATAGTAATATTGTTTATAACTGCTTGAGTGAAACCTTTATAAGATCTTCAACATTGGCAAAAGTCCTATTTTTAAGCTCTTTATTTAAAACTGTTTCTACTGCCTTTTTTGAAAATCCTAACATAACTAATGCAGATAACGCTTCATCACGTATAGTATTGTGTGACGGTGCAAACAATTCTTTTTGAGCAGGTGAAGTACCTAATTTATCTTTTAATTCAACAATAATTCGCTGAGCTGTTTTTAAGCCTATCCCTTTAACTGTTTTTAATACATCTACATCGCCGTTACTTATTGCTATTGTCAGCTCTTCAGGATTCATAGAAGAAAGCATCATCCGCGCAGTACTGGGACCAATACCCGAAACTGTAATTAATTGTCTAAAAAGTTGTCTTTCCGAATCTTCAAAAAAACCAAACAAAAGTTGAGCATCTTCGCGTATTACCTGATGAATATATATTTTTATATCGTCACTACTTCCATTTGACTGAATTGATGAAAAAGTGTTAAGAGTGATATTGATATAGTATCCAATATTACCCGTATCTATAACAACAAACGTAGGTGTGATTTGTGAAATACGACCTCTTATAAATTCAAACATAGCGAAATATAGTTACACAATTAAGTTGGCAAAGTTATAATTTTTCGTCAAACAATTAAAACTACAGATAAAGTAAAACTAAAATATAAGAGCCTCAGTTAATAAGCTTGTCGAAAAGATCATTACAACACGAAATACACTGACAGACAGATTATCACTGATAAAGATTAAATAATCATTGTAATCCTTTGCATCCGTGTTATTTTTTTAACAAATCATTAACATTTATATCCCTTCATTATAAGCCCAACATATTTTACTGATATTAAACATATTATAAAAAAATGCGGAAAACACCTAAGATCTCTCCGTAAAAATACCTATTGCACCATAAAATTATTTTATTTTATTTTACACTATCAAAATGGCAATATATTAACTAAATATCAAGCGTTATGAAAAGAATTTTACTCTCAATTCTATTGTACTTGGCACTGTTTGTAACAGCTATAGCACAACAACAAGGCTTTAATTATCAAGCCGCCATACAAAAACAAGATGGCACCACACTTCAAAATCAAGAGGTTAATTTACGGATTAGTTTGATTGACCAAAGCGGCAATACCGTATATTACTCTGAAACACAAAACAGTACTACCAACAATCTTGGTATAGTTAACTTAATAGTAGGGC